>CALWGS010000267.1 GCA_944380155.1 uncultured Lachnospiraceae bacterium | reverse complement strand
TGTACACCATCAACAGCTTCGGCGGCGTTATCAAGTACGGTAAGATGGGTGCGTTGGAGCCGATCGATGACTACCTTACCCAGGAGGACTGGGATGACTGGGCTCCTGCTGTTCAGGGGGCTATTGGCTATGACGGTAAGACCTATATGTGGCCCTGGCTGAAGCTGGTTTCCGGTGTGGCAGTCAATACTGACCTGGTAAAGGAGCGCGGTGCTGAGGCGCTGTTCCCCTTCGACCGCGAACTGCGTGATTGGACTTACGACGAGTTCCTGGCTGCCGCCCAGGCGCTGACCTTCAGCCGTTCCGGCAGCGATGATCCGGATGTGTATGGTTACTCCATGTGGGGTAAGGACAGTGCCTTTTATAACTACCTGTTTGGTGTGGCCAATGGCACAAATGTACTCAACGAGGGTATGACTGAGTACACCTTCAATACCCCCGAGGCTGCCGAGGGCCTGCAATTTGCCGCTGACCTGGCCAATAAGTATCAGGTCACACCGCAGGGCGCCGCAGGTATCGACTATCAGCAGGTCCATGATATGTTCCTGCAGCAGCAGGTCGCTATGATTCCCTATACCTCTGATATCGTCACTGAGGCAAAGAATGCTGAGGTTCCCTTCAATGTTGACTTTGTTGCACCTCCTCACGGTGAGGACGGCGAGCTGACCGCATGGAACAACGTTGGCGGCTTCATCGTATTCAAGCAGGAAGATGAAGTGAAGCGCGACCTGGTCATGGAGTTTGCCCGCCTGTGCACCAATGCGGAGAACTCCAAGATCCACAAGCTGGGTGGCAGCTATCCTGCCCGCGACTCTTCTGGAAATATTTATCCCGAAGATGACGCTCTGGCGCAGTTCATGGGCAAGCTGTCCGCTTACGGCAACTCCAACTTCTCCCTGGGCTATGGCCTGGTGGACGTCAAGACCTGGGAGGCCGCGTTCCAGTCCCTGCTGCTGGGCGACAGCACACCGGAAGAGGTGCTGGAGACCATCGGTGTGGCGATGGAGGAGTCGCTGGCAAAATAAGATCTCTGTGCGCTCTCATGTGATAGAACTGTGATTCCTTAATTATTTTCCCACCAAAAAAGAGAAACACAGATTACTTAAAAGGAGCGTGTGCAATCAGGGAGTATCTCGGTAAGATGGAAAGTCTCTGAGATACTCCCTGATGGTTTAGCAGAACACAAAAGGGAAACGGAGATGGAATGATTGTCGTACATCAAACTACCCACAGGATATTATCAAAATTTTCATGCGGATTACACCCGGGAAGTACCGGCTGAGGGGTACGGCGGCTGGAAGAAAGAATACCTGCCGCTGGATATCAAATCAACGGCCCTTGTTGTTATGCACGCCTGGGATTACGGCTCTATCAAAGAATATGGCGGCTGGTATCGGGCAGCGGAATGGATTTCGCGGGGAGATAAGATTGACCGGACGATCTTGCCGGAAATTGTAGCGGCAGCGCGAAAGGCCGGGATGACAGTGATCCATGTGGCTTCAAGCGAGTCCTATTGCCTGAAATACCCTGGGTACCACAAGGAAACAGCGGAAGAGAGCGTACGCCTTCCGCAGATTCGGGAGGGAGCGGTAGCAAAACAAGTGCGCGAATTTCAGGCCAAGAATGGATTTCCCGGAGAAGAGAATAGGGACGATATTGTCCGTGCATTTCAAAATGTGACATTTCATCCCTGCCTTGAGCCGATGGAAGGTGAGGGGATTGTCGTCAGCAGCCAGCGGCTGTACCGTTTCTGCGAGAGCTGTGGAATCGACCACTTGATTTACACAGGAAACTGCATCAACTGGTGCCTACTGGATTCTCCCGGTGGCATTATTCCGATGTCTGGCTATGGGATGCTGTGCTCTGCTATCCGGCAGGCTGTGGCAGGCGTAGAAAACCGGGAGTCTGCAAGGCAGGAGTGGGGGAAAGAGCTGGCCTTATGGAAAATCGCAATTGGATATGGTTTTGTATACGAAGCAGATGACTTTATCCGGGCCATGAGTGAGGTCACATGATTCGAATCGGTATTATTGGAACAGAGAATTCACATGCAATAGCGTTTTCAAAGATCATCAATCTGTCCTTATCCGGCGCTGGGGAACGGCTGTACAAAGACCTGAAGGTGGTGGGTGTATACGGTCCGGACCAGGCGTCCGCAAAAGAGGTTGCAAAAATCTGCGGTGCAGAGTTCATTGCTGACAGCCCGGAGGATTTTTTCGGCAGGGTGGACGCTATGATGATTACCAGCCGAAAGGGATCCGTCCATACGGGGTATGCGCTGCCTTTTATAGAGCGGGGGATTCCGCTGTTTATTGACAAACCCATTACATCTGATCCGGAAGAGACAAGAGATTTGCTGGAGAGAGCAGAGGCCCTCCACGTGAAGGTGCTGGGTGGATCGGGCTGTAAAATGATTGATGATATCAAGGCGGTATCCGCTGCTGCAGAGGCTTCCATTAAGGCAAATACGTTCTTTGCTGCGGTGATGAGCTATTCTGCAGATCTTGACAGTGTGTATGATGGATTTTATTTTTATGCCTCCCATCTGGTTGAAATGGCGCTTTGTGTGTTCGGATATGAGGTGAGGTGCGTCCGGGCTGTGAAGAACGGAAGCAATGTAACGGCGTTGCTCCGTTATGACGGCTATGACATAACTTTGCTGTTTGCGGCGGAGTTCAATACGCCGTGCTGTCTGCTCTCCACAAAGGAGGGCTATCACTACCAGCTAATAGATCTTTCCCGACTGTATGAGCGGGAGGTTGAGTGGTTTGCCGAGATGCTGCGAACTGGTAAAATGCCTTTTACTTATGAGCAGCTGGCAAAGCCGATATCTGTAATTGACGCGATCATCAAGTCGCTGCATACGGATGCAGAAATAAATGTCTGCAGCAAAAAAGGAGAAGATAGAGATGTATACATGGAAAACCTGGACTGAACAGGAGCTGGATCAACTGTTGACCACACCGTCTGCCGTGCTGGTCGAGGATATGCGCCGTTTGGAGGGGGACATCATGGTCCTTGGCGCTGGAGGAAAAATGGGGCCGACGCTGTGCCTGCTGGCAAAGCGGGCGGCAGAGCAGGCGGGAGTTGAGAAGCGGGTGATTGCCGTTTCTCGGTTCAGCGATCCGATCGTCGTTAAGCTCCTGGAGGACAACGGTGTACAGATGATTTCTGCAGATCTTCTGCGGCCTGGCGCCATGGATTCTCTGCCTGACTGTGAAAATATCATTTACATGGCTGGGAAGAAATTTGGTACCAATGGACAGGAGTACCAGACCTGGGCCATGAATGCGTGCCTGCCCACACTGGTGACCCAGCGGTTTAAAACCAGTCGTATTGTGGCCTTCTCTACCGGCAACATCTATCCTAAGGTCAGCGTGGTCAGCGGTGGTGCAACGGAGGAGACGCAGCCTGAGCCTGTAGGCGAGTATGCGATGTCCTCCCTGGCCCGGGAGCGCATTTTTGAGTATGCAGCCCGTACTTACGGGACAAAGGTGGCAATTTATCGGCTGAATTACGCGGTTGACCTGCGCTATGGAGTCCTTTTTGACATTGCCCGGAGCATTATGGAAGGTAAACCGGTTTCTGTGGATACCCCTTGTTTCAACTGTATCTGGCAGGGGGACGCTGTTGAGGCTGCGATCCGACTGCTGCTCCATGCCAGCAGCGATGTGTATCGAATGAACGTCACCGGTCCGGAAACGGCCAGTGTCCGCGCCACGGCCCAGCAGCTGGCAAAATTGCTGGGTAAGGAAGTTACATTCGTCGGGAAAGAGGCTGATACTGCGCTGCTAAATAACGCCTCTAAGATGGCAAAACTGTTCGGGAATCCCACAGTCCCCCTGGGAACTCTCATTGAGTGGCAGGCACAGTGGCTCCTGGCAGGTGGGCGTACGCTGGATAAGCCTACGCACTTTGAGGAGCGCAAAGGCAATTTCTAAGCCTTTGAAGGGCTTAGATAAGGAGGAACTTATGAATCGACATGAACAGGCATTAGCCATCCTTCGGGAGGGAACAGTCATTCCTGCGATTCCGCTGGTGTTAACGGAGGGCAGACAATTGAATGAGGATGGCCAGCGCCGTCTGATCCGCTATTATCTTCATGCCGGGGCCGGAGGCATTGCCACTGCCGTACATACTACGCAGTTTGAGATCCGTCAGCCGGAAATCAACCTATACGAGCCGGTGCTGCGGATTACCAGCCAGGAGATTGAAAAGTACGAAAAGGAAACAGGAAAGGTAGTTAT
>CALWGS010000266.1 GCA_944380155.1 uncultured Lachnospiraceae bacterium | reverse complement strand
GTGGGTGGTGCGGCTATGCCTGCTGGACGGCGATGGTCTTAGATTTGCTTCCCTTCAAGGAACCCGCTGCCCCCCGCAAGTGTTGGGGAATGATTCGCTATTTTGTTTTTGGCGGTTCGCTCGTATTTGTCAGCTTGCTTTTTATTCTTCAGGTTCCAAATAAGGAAGACATCATGTGGTGGAGCTTCCTCATTGGAAACGTCCTCTACTACGTTGTTGGAATTGCTGTTGCTTATCAATGCAAAGATAACAGAGCCTTTTGCAAATACATCTGCCCGATTACAGTTTTTTTGAAACCAATGAGTTACTTTTCGCTGTTCCGTATTAAAGTAGATGAAAAGAAATGCGTCTCCTGCGGAATATGCGAAAAGGTGTGCCCTATGGATGTTGACGTACCAAGCAATTCCCGAAAGAAGAAACATGCGACAGAATGTATTTTATGCATGAAATGCGTGGAAGAATGTCCGAAACGGGCTTTGAAATTGTGACATAATAATTGGCCTTCAGCTGATACCTCTCACGGTATCTCCATGATTTATAGAGAAAAAGAATTGACAGTGTTGATTCATTTTGAGAAATAAATATACACAGAAAGATTTCTCTGTCCGCCGGTCCCCAGATCCGTAAAGATCCCGGAGACCGGACTCGAAACGTTTCAATTCTGCTAGATGGCCATAACATAAATCTGACACGGATTACTCGCATCCCACAGATCCGGGAATACCTCTAATTCTTTGAATCCGAGGGACAGGTAGAATCTGTTGGTATCATCGTAGATCGCATATCGTCCCATCTGGACGGTCTTTACCTGGATGAACGAATACCCCCGCTGTTTGGCCGCTCCTTTTGCCTTCTCGAAGAGCCTGCGTCCAATCCCCCTCCTGTGATACGCTTTCAAAACTCCCATGACTGCCAGCTCAACCGTGTGCCTCCCGGTCTCCTTCAGATAAAGGAATCCAACCGGTTCATCACCGTCATAAGCGCAGAAAAAGAGCTTTCCGCTGCTGTCAGCGATGTACTTCTTTGTGGATTCCGGAATACCAAACCACTCCGGAAGTGCTTCCAGTATCATTCTTGTAATCCGTTCCTTGCTGGTATCAGCATCAATCTGCCTGATTTGCATCTGCCTGGTTCCTCTCTCGTTTCTTAACTGTCTGCCTCTGTCCCTTCCCGCCCTTCCGCACGATCCGCGTACCGTGACGGATGACCGAACCTGCATTCCCATTCTATCACAAGCAGACACCCTGCTCAAGTGCTCAAATGCAAATAAATTAACATCCTGCCACTCTCATCTTAAAACAGTCCTGTTATCGGGCAATACGAACGGCTATGCTCTCCTCTGAAACAGTGTAAAAGAAAACAAACAGGGGGCGGGCGATTAACCTCCGTCCTCTCACACAAGATTCACTCCTTCATAATGTCCTGTAAGTCATATAAAATTGCTACCATCTGGGAAGGGGTTTCCTGATATCCACGGAGAATCCACGCGTTGACGATACCATAAAGCAAATAAGCAGTTCCATTCTGTTTATAGTATGTTCTAACATCGTCATCCTGCGTTTCAGGGCTTAATACCTGCAGATATACATCCAGAATCACGTTCTGGTGTCCGATACGGTAGAGCGTATCGCTGATATCGCGGATGGAAAGACAAAACTCGAAAAACAGGCGCATACTTGTCTGCAAGTCTGACTGATAATCCTCAATATGTTTTTCTTCTGAAAACCGATTCCAAAGACACATGATCTTAAAAGCCAAAACCTCATCCTTTGATTTGAAATATCGGAAATAGGTAGAGCGGCCCACGTCGGCTTTGGCTGTCATTTCCTCAATGCTGATTCTTTCAATCGGTTTCTCTTTCATCAGCTCCAAAAGAGCTGTTCCCATACATTCTTTTAAGTATTCTGTTGTTGCAGTTGATCTACGCATTTTTTACCTCCGCATCCTTCTGCCTTAAGAAATGAAACGCTTGGAATCGTTTCTCAGATACCCAGACCGGGTCTCTATTCCACTTTTCCTGGGGATATTGATTTTTGCGGCAGATGTGGTATCATAACCCCAGTGATACTTAAGTCCCTATCATACTACCATTTGCAATGATGCTTGTCAACCACAATTATTTGCATGATTGCATGGTAAGGCGTAGTGAGGTGATGCAAAATGCTTAACGCAGTAATTTTTATTTGTATAGGATACCTTTCTGGCAGTATCTTATATGCACGCATATTTTCAAGCCTATTCAAGAAAGAAGATATGCTCGAACAGAGCAAAGATCATAATCCGGGAGCTGCAAACGCTTTCCTCTACGGCGGATTTTGGTGTGGTTTCTTTACACTGATATATTTCCCTGATCGCTGTCGTTTGGGAAATCCAAAACCCAGCTGTTGTTTTGGGCTTTCTGCTTATCACCGCAGCCGTTCTGGTGCGTCTGCTCACCAGCAAGGAAAAGCGGGATCGATTGGAGGTGAAATGGTTTGGATGTTCTCATACTTTCCTGCGGGACAGGAGGCGGACATAATGCCGCGGGATCTGCGATTGCGGAAGAACTCATGCATCGAGGCCACCGGGCAACTATGCTCAATCCCTATACGCTTCACAGCGATCGGCTGGCTGAAAGAATCAATCAACTTTATATAGGCGCAGTTCAAAAAGCTCCGACGGTGTTTGGCATGGTATACGGCGCCGGACAGCTATACCGGCACCTGCCTGTTCGTCCCCCCGTTTATTTTGCTAATCGCAGTATGGTTCCTTTCATGGAGGAGTACCTGGCTCGGAGCCATTTTGACGTTATCATTACAACTCATTTGTTTCCGGCAGAAATTCTGACCTGCATGAAACAACAAGGAATTCGTATTCCAAAAACCATTTTTATTGCCACGGATTATGTCTGCATCCCATTCACGGAGGAAACAGACTGTGATGCCTATGTCATTCCGTCCGCTGAACTGAATGAGGCGTTTATAAATTGCGGCTTACCGGATGAAAAATTATTCCCTTTCGGTATCCCAGTGCATCGCCGTTTTTCTCAAAAGGAAACCAGACAGGATGTCTGTATGCGTTTGAGCCTCGACCCGGATAAAAAATATATTTTGGCAGCAGGCGGCAGTATGGGTGGCGGCAGAATCAAAAAAGTGATTCAAATGCTTGCAGATGAAATCGTCAGGTACAAAAATACCGAACTGATTGTCATATGCGGCTCTAATCAACGGATGTACGATGAATGGAATGAGAACCCGCCGCCTTGTGTTAAAGTAGTCGGCTTTACATCGGATATGGCAGGGTATCTGAAAGCGGCAGATTTGTTTGTTACCAAGCCCGGCGGCCTTTCCTCCACGGAAGCTGCGGTCTGCGGTACCCCCATTATACATATTGCGCCCATTCCCGGGTGTGAAACATACAATGCCAGATTTTTCAGCGGGCATGGTATGAGTACCTTTTGTCATACAACAGGCCGCGAGTTAGCGGATGCGCTGGAGAGACTGAATCACGAAACTGTACGCAGCGAGATGCTCAGAAATCAAAAAAGACTCATTCATCCGAATGCCTCTGCACAAATCATTGCACTTGCAGAAAGAATGGCCGTATCTTATCAGAAGGGTTCCTTCATGAACATAGAAGCCGACACGGGCACAGAGGCCGTACTGGGAAGGAATTAAAATGCTTATGGCTTTGGCTTTCTCTCCCCTCAAGGTATAAGCAGCTGTCGAGAAATAGACAGACACAAACAGGAGTCCGTGCAACTCAATGGGTCGCACCGAATCGAATCGTCCAACACCTCGTCCAGCACGCCTAAAGCCCGCATCTCTCTGGCTCCTACATAGCGTTTATCCCTCTGTTTTTTTCAGGTATTGAACCGGAACCACCTTGGCCAGCCATACTCCATTGGCAGACAAGTAAAAGGGATAACCGTCCCGGTGCATCTGCCCGGCCGCTACCTGGTAGATGATTGGCTTCCCATGCCGGCGCCCCACCTGTTCTGCGGTTTTTGTATCGGGAGACAGATGAACATACAAACGGCTTCCGGGAAGCAGTCCCTTCTCCTCGATCGAGGCGGCAAACCGCTCGGCAGTCCCATGATACAGGATTTCCGGCGGCTCTGTCACGGAAAGTTCCACATCCACTTGAATAGAATGGCCCTGATTGGCCCGAATCATCGTCCCGTCCTCATTGAAGGAATACCGCTGCTTGCCATCGCTCCTCACGATCTCCTCCAGAATCTCCCGATTGATGGGGTACTTCCTGCTGATCCCAGCCAGAAGTTCGTTCACATCCGCCCAGCCGTGGGCATCCAATTTGATTCCGATGACCTCCGGCTTGTGCCGAAGAATCAAACTCATATATTTGCTGATCCTTGTAAGATCAGGAGTTGTTTCTCTCATACTGTATCTCCTCCGAATTGTTTCCTGAATAGTTGATCAGACCAGTTCCTCCGCGCTTTTTCCCGGATAAGTGACTTCCTGCCACTGATGAAATTTCGCCGCCTGCTCCAGCAGGCGCTCACGAATCCCCTTTGCCATGTACCCACCTCACGATTCTCTGTACAATTTCCCCACTTCCAATGCCTGTTCCACAAGGCTCAGGAGCAGGCAGCCGCCGTTCTCGGAGGCCGCGCCCCAGATAGCCCAGAGCACATCCCGCCAGAGATAGTCCCGCGCCCGCCGGTCATGCTCTCCTTCTTCGGGCATATAGTCCTCCAGATGCCCCTTGGCAGGCTCATAGTTTTCTCTCCCCACAAATTTTCCTCATTGTACCACAAATAAATTCAGGTTACAATAAATTTTATATTTCTCCAGCCAACAAATATGGAAAAACAGTTTCTTTGACTGTCTGCGGCATCACAATTTTACAAATTCAAGATAGCAAACTATACGAATATGCCGTATAATTCAACAAAAGCCATAAAGGAGGAGCCCATCACAAATGAACCATCCAAATCGTAACAGGATCATCTCATATCTTCTTATGATTTCGGGAATCGCGATTGCTGGAATTTCAGCGATTATTCGGGGAGTAGAGCCGCTTCACACCATGTTTTACATCGGAGCTGCGCTTGCTGTTATCGGGATTATTTATGGGTTGGTTTCCGTTCGTTGTCCTTATTGCAAACGACTGCTCCACTTGCGGGGAATCATGCCGGAGAAAGTGTGTCCGTATTGCGGAAAAACGATTGCTCAGGAGGGAGAAGCAGATCTATGAAGGCAATCATTCACGACCTTGAGGGTGAGATAACCGATTCGCTGGATCAATCCGATCAGGATTTGGTTGTCATTCATGCAAATCATCTATATGCTTCCTGCCGCGGCTGCTTTCGGTGCTGGCTGAAGAATGTCGGTTTTTGCTTCATGAAGGATTCTCTGCAGCACATTGGAGCGCTCGTTGGCCGGAGTGATCCGCTAATCGTCATCAGCCGGTGCTGTTACGGGGGATACAGCAGCCCTGTCAAAGCCGTGTTGGATCGTGCGATTGGAACCTCTCTCCCCTTCTTCACCTGGCGGGGCGGGCAGACCCATCATATCAGCCGCTACCCGCGCCGGAAGCGGATGTGTGTTTACTTTTACGGAGAATGCACGGAATTCGAACAAAAGACCGCCAAAGAGCTTGTCGAACGCAACCGTCTGAATCTGGACTATGAGAAAGCAGATGTAGCTTTCTTTGAGAATATTGAACAGTTAAAGGAGGCCTGTTTATGAATCTTCTGATCTTGAATGCAAGTCCCAAGACAAAGGGCGGCGCCTCCCGTTTCTTCTCAGGTTTATTCCGGCTGTTTCTCCCGGGCATCCGAAAGAAAGCGGTATCCCTCAACAGCAGGAAAGATTTCCAAAAAGTATTAGAATTGTTTCCTGACATGGATGTAGTGTGCCTTTTTGTACCTCTCTATGTGGACGGCCTTCCATCCCATGTAGTAGAATTCCTCATTCAAGCGGAAGAATACTGTCAACATCATCCTTGCCGGTTCCGCCTGTATGCGCTTTCCAACAATGGCTTTGTGGAGGGAAAACAAAATCGCCCCGCCCTGCACATGCTTCAGGCATGGTGCGCAAGGGCGGGGATCCTGTGGGGCGGCGGAATCGGAATCGGCGGCGGGTCAATGCTTCAGGTATTGGGGACTGTCTACCCCGTCCTGATTGGAATAATTTTACTGCAAATGGTGTTGTCCTTCTTCAGTACCGGCGCTGTCCCGAGAGAATTGCTGCACTCTCTTGCCATCCAGATAATAACCTGGCTTTTCCTCAACAGCGGTGTGTTATTCTGTATGGCACGCCTTTCGTCGGCTCTTCGCAGGAAGCAGGGATTAACCGACCAATTTACACGGGTCATGATCCCCTCGTTCCTGTTTATCCCTATCGCGGACATATTTATGATTTTATCCTCTCTCTTTCATGGGCGATTTCTTTTCACGCTCTTGAAACGGGACAAATGGCATAATGAATAGGAGGTTGTTATGGAACACATCATTATCTACGGGAGTCGGTACGGAAGCACACGCCGATATGCGGAAAAGCTGTCCGAGCAAACCGGCATTCCCGCGATCAGCTGCAAAGATGCCCCGGCTCTTTCCGATAAGAAGACGATCATCTATCTGGGCGGATTGTATGCCGGCGGCGTTCTGGGCCTTGCAAAAACCCTTAGGAGCTTTTCCCTTCAGGACGGGCAGAAGCTGATCCTTGTTACCGTAGGGCTTGCCGACCCCAACGAACCGGAGAACCGGCACAACATCCGTGCTTCTCTGCAAAGACAGCTTCCCACAGAGCTGCTTGACCGGGCGAAGATCTTTCATCTTCGCGGCGGGATCAACTATGAAACGCTTTCCTTCGGTCACCGGATGGTCATGAAACTGCTCTACCAATCCTTACACCGGACGCCACTGGAGAAGCAAACGGCGGAAAACCGGGCACTCATAGAAACCTATGGGAAACAGGTGGATTTTACGGACTTTCGTACCTTGGAGCCCATTATCCAGGAAATACAGAGGGGTATCATATGAATCGTATGATTAAAAAAATACTGAAACTTCTTCTAATCGGGCTTGTTACCACAATCATCCGCATCATTGGACAGCTTGCCATCCCGGCATGCTGGCAGAAGGGCAGAACACAGCATTCCCTATCCTTCCGATGCGCTGTAAGGAAAGGGCTATCTGGATGCGCCTCTGACAACCCTCCAACGGCTTCATCGGGAAATTTGACATTACAAAGATTTGATACTACAGATAATGGTACTTCTTTCTGTTGCTTACCAGCAAAGAAATTGCTATCAACATCGTCACACATTCCGCAATGGGCACCGCAAGCCAAACGCCTGTCACTCCGATTCACTTCCGGCAGCAGAATCAAAAATAAAGTAAGGAAGCCAAATGTCCGCAGGAACGAAATGACAGCAGATCTTTACCGGGTAGGTTCCGGCTGGAACAGTTTGAAGGTTATGAATCTCACAAACCATAACCGCATTTTCCTTTCTTCATTTTTCAGAACAGAGGCGGTATCTCTGTATGATCCCCAGCAGTACCTCAGCTTTCCGAATTTCCTCATTGAGCAGATCATCATAGTTATGTTCCAGCTGCTCCGCCTGATCGGAGATCCAGCCAAGCTGTTCCTGTGCCTGAGCATACTGCTGATGGACAAACCAGTATTCACCCAAAAAGCAGCGAGCCTGGGTTTCGCTGACGATATCCCCGTCCTGACAGGCAAGCGCCGCCGACAGGCTTTCCAGGGCTTTTTCTTCCAGTTCTCTTGCCAGTTGCATCTCGACTTTTTGCATAGATAAAATTGTGCGGTCATAGAAAAACTCCTCAATCAAAATCCATCCAGACCAGGTGCCTGCCGCAGTGGAGGCACTGGAACAGATAGCATTGCAGATGCCCGCCATTGACGGATTCCTGAATCATTTCCCTCTGCTCATCGTCCCACATGGGATCGTCCATCACATCCTCCAGCACACCCAGCGCCCGCAGTTCTCTGGCACCCACAGGGCCCAGGTAGGCGCAGTAGTCGCCACAGTGGGCGCGCCAGTATTCCTGCTGCCAACCGGAGTAGCCGGGAGTTCGGTGGATGAGCTCGTCCAACTGGGCCGGGTTCTCCACGCCATCGTCCACGGAGCAATCG
>CALWGS010000265.1 GCA_944380155.1 uncultured Lachnospiraceae bacterium | reverse complement strand
GTTCCTCCCGCCGTAAAATAAATCTCACCGGGCTTCGCCCCAAGCGAATCCGCAATGATCCCCCTTGCCTCATCCACCGCCTTCTTATTCTTTACCGCAAGCTCATAGATGCTCGAAGGATTCCCATAGCTCTCCGTAAAATACGGCAGCATCTTCTCTACAACCTCCGGCCGCGTCTTCGTCGTAGCCGCATTATCCAGATAAATATAATGATCCATTCTGCCTTCCCTTCCTCTCTATCCTATCAGTCGTATTACTATCAGTGTATTGAATGACCGCAAAAACTTGCCTGTATCAGCGGACGCATTTTGCGGCGGATCCCTGTATCAGCCGCCATTCGTGCGACCCCGGGTTCATCAGCCGCCGCACCTCGGTGTCCGGGACGGCTCCTTCCCATCCCGCTCTCCCTGCCTGCCGAGATCCACCAGCTGCTCTAACGAGATGGAATCCACGGTGCTGTTAATGCTGTCCGTGATCCTCTTCCAGACATACTTGGTTACGCAGCCGTCAAAGCTTGTGCAGCCTTCCCCGTCTCCTGTAACTGCCGCACAGTCCACCGGATTGAGGCTTCCCTCAAGCGCCCTTAAAATCTCCCCGACAGATATCTCCCCTGCCGGCTTCGCAAGCATATAGCCGCCCTGAGCCCCTCTTACGCTGCCCACAATCCCGGCCTTCTTGAGCCTGGCAATCAGCTGCTCCAGATAGCTCATGGAGATATGCTGGCGTTCGGCAATACTGCTTAGGGAAACCGCCTCCTCATCCTGATGCAGAGCTAAATCAACAACCGCCCTTAATCCGTATCTCCCCTTGGTAGACAGCTTCATCGTCGAAAATCCCTGCCTTTCTTTGTGTTCCCTGACTGACCGGAACGAATTCCCAGTAATTTATTTCCTAGTATTTTACTTGGCTTTATTCATTGTACTACCATGCCTGCCGGTTTGTCAATACATATTTCGTCCTCTGCCGCATAAATTATAATAAGTCATTTCCGGAGTCGAATATGAATAAGAACCACCTGATCAAAGGGACGCTCATCCTGACGGCAGCCGGGTTAGTTACCAGGCTTCTCGGCTTTTTCTACCGGATCTATCTGTCCAACGCGCTGGGCGCCGGCCAGCTTGGGATCTATCAGCTGATCTTTCCCGTCTACGGCATCTGCTTTACCATATATGCCTCCGGCCTTCAAACCGCCATCTCTCAAATGACGGCGGGGGAAGCCGCATCCAATAAGACGGGGCGGCCCGGGCAGATTCTGAAGGCCGGAATCGGCCTTTCTCTGGGAGCCTCCCTCCTTCTCTCCTTCCTTGTCCGGCACTTCCACACCTTCATCGCGGATCAGCTTCTGCTGGAGCCGGAATGTGCCGATTCCCTGAAGCTCTTAAGCTGCGTCTTCCCCTTCTGCGGCGTCACGGCATGCATCAACGGATATTTTTACGGAAGAAAGCACGCCGCCGTCCCCGCGCTCTCACAGCTGTTCGAACAGATCGTTCGAATCGGAAGCGTATTCATGCTGGCGCTCTTCCTTGGCGGAGACAGCCTTGCCGTAACCTGCGAGCTTGCGGTTACGGGACTGGTGATCGGAGAAATTGCCTCCTGCGGATTCAACCTCTTCTCCCTCCTCCTAAGCAGGCGCTCCCTTAAGTCCCCGGATGCCGCGCCGCCCGCTCCGCTCGGGCATTACCGCCGAAGACTTCTGGGCTTTAGTGTCCCTCTTACGGTGAACCGGCTTCTGATCAACGTCCTTCACAGCCTGGAGTCCGTAATGATTCCGGGCCTTCTGCGCCGCTATGGCTTCAATGCCGCCGACGCGCTTGCCGTATACGGAATTCTGAACGGAATGGTGCTCCCCTTCCTGGTCTTCCCCGGAACCATCACCAATTCCCTCGCCGTTGTCCTGCTCCCCGAAATTTCGGAAGCACAGGCAGCGGATCGCAGGCAGGCCATCCGCGGGACAGTCTCCCTGTCCCTCAAATACAGCCTGATGATCGGCATCTTCTCTGCATGCCTCTTCCTTGTGTTCGGAACTACGCTCGGGAACGTCATATTCGGGAACGAAACGGCGGGACGCTATCTGAAGGCCGCAGCCTGGCTGTGCCCTCTGATCTACCCGGCCACCACCCTGGGAAGCATCATCAACGGACTCGGCAAGGTACATATCACCTTCATCAACTCCGTGATCGGACAGATCCTGCGGATTATCATTCTATTCCTTCTGATTCCGCGTTTCGGCATCAGCGGATATTTTACCGGAATGCTGATCAGCCAGGTCATTATGACTCTGCTGGATTATTGTTATGTTCAAAAAAGCACCGGCATGCTCCCCGATCTTCCCAACAGCCTCCTCAAACCCGCTGCAGCCGCTCTGCTGACCTGTCCTCTCTTCTTCCGAATCTATGAATGGCTCTCCCGGATCCGTCCGTCCCTGCAGACCGCTGCACTCTTTGGATGCTGTCTTGCGCTGTGCGCGCTCTATCTGCTGCTGCTTGTTGCAATGAAAGCAATCCACAAGGAGGAACTAATCCGCTCATAAATGCCCAAAAAAAGAACGGCAGCCTCTTTCTGCCGTTCTTTCTCTATTCTACCGATGCCGCCTTCACATGCTGAACCGGAGTCACCGTCTCATCCAGCGCCAGTACCTGCGCCCCGTTCTCCGTCAGGGTAT
>CALWGS010000264.1 GCA_944380155.1 uncultured Lachnospiraceae bacterium | reverse complement strand
GATCAATATTATTATCGGCGTTGCCGGAGATGATTTTGAGCCGGCAATTCAGGCAATCTATGATATCTTTATTACCGCGCAGATCTGATATATCTGTTCCCTGATATCTTTCTTTTCAGCCGAAACGGGCAGGAACGCAAGCCGCATTCCTGCCCGTTTTATAATCCGATTCTCCCATATTCTGTCTCCCCGTATTCCCTTACTCCTCCGGATCGGTCAGTCCTTCAATCCACGGATTCCTGCTCCACTCTCCTCCTTCGGCCAGGAAGCCCTGAATCAGATGAAACAGATCAATAAAATACTCCGACGCTTCCGCCTTCGAAGAATCCGGATAGCTCCAGTAAAGCGCGCCGAAGAGATATGCCGCGCCATATTCCCTCCAGGAGCCAAATACGGACAGGATCCCGAGTGCGGTATCCCGAAGTATCTGCTCCGTCTCCCTTCCTGTCAGCAGTCCGGTGTAGCATCCCCACCTTGCAAGCAGAACGGCACGCCCCAGATCCCAGGCCAGTAACGTATTCCTGTCCGTTACTTCCTTCATCTCCCGGACAACGGTATACTCAAGCCTTGCGATCCTTCTCTCCTGCTCGTCCATATCATCCGAAATCATATCCTCCGGCGACCCGGCCTCGTAATACAGCCGATAATCCTCCGTCTGTCCGGCTTTGAACAGCCAGTCCAGCGTATCAATCAGATCCTCCCTGCTCTCAATCTCCCAGGCCTCCTTCAGGTAATTCCTGGCCTTCGCCTCTCTTGAGGGCGTATGAATATCCGGCTCAAGTCCCTCCGTCAGACAACCGGATCCCTTCGCCGCGGGAGCAGATAATAATACGGCGAACTGGATCAGATAAGGATCCTTCCTTCGGAAGCGCACCGGATCCCGCTCCGGAAGCGCCCGCACCTCCGAAATCACATCCCTGTATTCCTCGAAGGTCATAGCCGCCCAGTCATCGGACTCCTCCCCCGGCTCTTCAAAGGACTGCATCAGCTCCCTGGCCCTCTGCTTCAGCTCCCTCTGCATATCCGGGTCCTGTGCGTACTTCGTCTCAATCGCCTGATCCATAACGGTTCCAAGCAGCCCGAACAGATCCGGCTCCCATGCTTCGCACTCCCCGTCCTCCTTTTCATACTCCATATGAATATACTTCCCGGCAACGGGCCATATCTGCAGCTCATCATCATCCGCCACATACACCGTAACCGGGCAGGAGATCTCCTCCGGATCTCCGGACGCAGCCGCCAGGAAATAGATTCCGTTCATGCTCCGGTAAATCGCGGACAGGGCATTCTCCTCTCCGTCTTCAAATACATAGGTAAATCCCTTCGGATCCGACAGCTCTTTTGCTATCTCATCCTCTGACAGCTTCCCCACAAGACCGGCGGCACGGATCCGGATATCCTCCGGCAGCACACCGTTCAGAGAGAAAGCAAGGATCCGGTACCAGACCCCCTCCAGAGCACCCTCACGCAGGATCACATTCGGCACGACGCCCCGGTTGGCCGCTTCTGTATACTCTGTATAATGATAGGAAGCTTCCTGCGGGTTATCACGAAACACCGCCTTATAAAATGCAGGATCCTCAAGTTTCTCCTTTAACTCTTCTATCTCCGCTTCATACATACCGACTTAACCTTCCCGATTTCAAAGATTTCGCATCCCGGCCATTATATCATAGATTCCGGATATCGTCCAGACCGTAAGAAGTTTAAAAAAATCTTTATTATTTTGACTTCATATTGACTTACATATCTGGTATCATAGAGTCATCAACAAAGAGGAGGCAAACGATATGAAACAGAACACGACTCAAAAGCACAGACGATTCTGCCGTATACATACTCTTACCCTGGCGGCCCTTCTGCTGGCCGGACTTCTGCTGATGGCCGCAGGCTGCGGAAGCGAAGACGGCTCATCGGATCCAACAGAACAGACCACGGAGAGTTCTACACAGAATCCGACAGAAGAGAGCAGCCCGGAGAACACCTCAGAGAGCACGCAGACCGAGCCCGCCGAGCCTTCCACGGAGGAATCCTCTGATTCGAATCCGTCCGGCGCCGGAGAAGATACCGTACTTCTTACTGCCGATGATGCCATGTCACTTGTGTGCGAGAGAATCGATACCGGCATTTACAGCGTCGATCTGGTTGAGGAATCCCTCGCCGTGGAAGGGAACGATTATTATCAGTTCCTTGTATCGAGCAACGGAAGCGCAATCTACCCTTCCCTGATCGTGAATAAGCAGAGCGGCTCTATATTCTGCTATACCGAAGAGGGAGAAGTAAGGGGGTATTCCTCCTTTCCTCTGTATGACGCGTCCGTTGATGCCGTCTGTGACTGGAACGGCGTCTTCTCCCTGTACTCCGGCGATGGCAGCGTCTTAGCTTCCATTGATCTTGGGCAGGCGGATTCGCACTCCTTTGAATTCACCCTCACGGCTTCCGGTACCGAACTGTTCGGTGTCGCGCAGATCCGGGGCAACACGGCTCTGTACGAGAGGGACGGATCCCAGCTTGACTTTCTGATGAAGGAGAACTCTCTTGTCATCACGGAAAGCGGCAGCAGTCTTGGGGGGACATCCTTAAGCGGCGAATACTTAAGCGCGGCTTCGTCTTTCGAACAGACGGATCCGATCTCATCGGAAGAAGCCATGGATCTGGTATCTGCTCTTTCTATGGAGCAGACCGGCCTGCCCGCCGAGCTGTCGGAATACACGATTACCGTGGAGGAGGGCACCGTAGAGATTAACGGAACTCTCTGCTATTCTGTCTGTGTCTATTCCGATCTGGGAGAACGGATGCAGCTGATGAAGGTATTCAGCGTATCCGTGGATGGAGAACATATCTATACCTTCGATATTGACTCCGCACAAGACGTTGAAATCGAGGGTAATTAACAGGCATCATAGGTGCCTGTTAATTCATATACTGAGAATAAGAGAATCGAAGGAATCTGCTTATGCCGCCCTCTTCTTTTAGTACCTCAGTTGACATTGTCAACCTTGCTCACTCCCTCAAGGATATCTGTGAGGTGGACTGCAAGTCCCCCGACTGTATGAATACGGTGCTCAAGGCATTGCTGCAATATAATCTAATCCAGCTCAATCTCATGTTCTCCGAGCAGCTCTGTTGTGCCGCCTGTCCGGACACCGGCGAACACCCCGCCCCGGATAACCGGCGGAATACGCCCGGACGCAGAGACTCCTGAGAAGAATTTGCACAGAGCATAAAACGGACTGTATCGGATCCTTTCACGGAATTCCGTACAGTCCTGTTTTCTTTTCTTATATCCTTATGTTCCCCGGTCCTATGACCGCTTCTTCCTGCTGTCAAAATATACGAACCGGTCGATTGCGGATACAATATCCGCGAATGTCTCCCTGGGCGCTTCGTCAATATATCGTTTTAATATCTCCGTCTCCTTCTCTCCCTTATACCTTCCGTAGAAGATATCAAACAGATTATGCCCGCGCACATAAATCCGGATCAGCTCCATGTTCTTCTTCAGATCCTTCGGCGACCGGATCGTCAGCTTCTTCTCCTCGCACAGCTTCCGAAAGCTGGAGAGCCGGTACAGATGCTGACGGTACCGCTCATACAAAATCTCATAGAATTCATTCTCTGATTCCACCACTCCAATCCGGGCCATAACCGCCGGATCCAGAAAATAATTCTCGAATGAATAATACTTCAAGATCAGAACATTCCGCTCCGTCACGCGCGGAATCGCTCCCTGATCCGTCCTGGCCCGTTCTTTGTAATAATGACAGAGCTGATTCGTTAAGATTCTCGGATTCTTACCGTCGCTGTCGCGAATCATCAGGAATTGATCCTTTATGTAGAGCTGGTTCATGTATTTCAGATTCGCATAGGTTCTGATATTGGTACAGCTGTTCGTCGCAATGATCGCGATCCGCGCCAGACGGCCGTTCTCATCATAGATTTCAGAGTAATACTTCTCCAAAAGCAGCGGAAGACGGCTCCTGTCCTGCTTGCCCTCCACGATAAAGACAAAGCTGACATTCATCAGATCATTCGCCGAATATCCGAGATCATTCAGAATCTCATCAATATCGGCATCTTCCTTTACCGTTGTATTGTAATTCTGATCCAGCACCACCTGCTTAATCTGACCCGAGGTGAAGTTAAAAATCATATTCGGTGAATAAGTCGAGAAAATCACCTGATTCTTCTTAGAAAGACGGTACAGAATCTCGCTTGCCACCTTCTGCATCTGCGGGTGCAGATAAATCTCCGGATCCTCAATCATGATAATGCACGGAACCGAATCCTCCGTCTCCGTATACGCCTCCAGCAGAGAAAGAATATAGATACTCTTGGTGCCCGCTCCGACCGATTCCACCGGACCGATTGTATTTCGCATCTGATTAATCACCGATGTCTTGACGCTCACCATTTCATCAATATCGAAATCGATCGTATAGCGGATATCCTGTGCATTCCCGTTATTCTTATGAAAATAATAGTTCATCTTCTCTGTCATGGCCGTCAGATTCAGATGGTTGATCTTATACTCCAGCACCTTGGCCGCCTCAAACAGAGTCAGCTCATTGGCCGGCTTCTCCGCTAACAGGCCGTAGCACTGAAAGCAGCCCCGGCAATGCTTGGCGCGGTCAAACATACAATAATTCTCCCGAAGTCCCGCCAGCGCCTTTCTGTCCTGGGAGAGCAGAATATCCTCCTCAATCTCCGTGATCTTCCGATCATGTCCGATGAACCGGATCTTCGGGAGAATCTGAGGAATATAAAGATTATTCTTCTTATAACCGTCATCATACCGGATCTTGCCTCCCTTATTGGCAATAAAGGTGAATGTAAGAATCCCGTCCTTCAATGACGGAAGCTTGGAAAAGAAATCCTTCTTCCACGGCTCCGCCCTCTTATACTGGCTCACCACTCCCATGGTCCGATAGCTCTCGATATCCTCCGGCGTAATCTCAAGCGAGAGCCCTATCTCAATGTTGCCGCCCTCCTCGGGAAAATCCCCCTCCTGAACCCGGTATTCTCCGGCAGCCGCAAGAATGGCCCAGAGTATAATACTTTTTCCGGTACTGTTTTTGCCCACGACGATCATCGCATTCTCAATTGCTTCAATCTCAAGATATTTTATCGTCTTAAAATTCTTAATACTCAGGGAACGAATCTGCATGCTGCCTCCTTATTCTTATCGTATTCTCTAAACCGATCCGGTGTCATCGCCGTTCGGATTCCTGCGTACTCTGCTCCTGCGCCTCTTCCTCTCCGGAAGCTGTCCTCTCTTCCTCCTCATCCCCATTCTCCGGACGCTTATCGATGATCTCAAGCCCCACCTTTACATCCATATCCCTTCCGAAGAAATGAACATTCAGAACCGCCATCCGCTTGTGCCGGTTAATCTTTCGAATCCGGCCCTCATATCCTTTCATCGGCCCGGAAATCACAACCACCTGGTCTCCTTCCATATATCCCTTCGATATGCCGACCACATGCTTTTCCTCGCCGAAATGGAGCAGAAATTCTACTTCTTCGTGATAAAGTGCAGATGGATAGGTCACATCCCCAAGCAGCTTTGTCAGCTCCGGAATCCGGTGAAGCGCAAGCCGAAGCTCTTCCGGCTCATCGCTTATCATGAACACATATCCTGGAAACAGCAGCTCCCGTTCCTTATGCCACTGCCCCCCATACTTCTTCATCTTCTCAGCCTTTGGAAGAAAGCATTCCTTCAGGATCCCTTTATCAATTAACTTCTCACATTGAATGACAACCTTTTCTTCCCGTCCATTCATTACCTGCACAGCATACCACATAATCCCTCGCTCCCGATTATTTTAATTAATACAATCCCGCTCTGTATTCTTTTTTCTGATATAAAAAAAGACACAGATCAACTCTCATCCCGTCAATTATAATTCCGCCTTCCTTCTAAGTTATGATATTTTCTTTAATCTGTCAAGCCTTTTCATAATTGTCATCTCATTTTTTACATATCCTTATATTAAATTATATGAATCATTCCCATACCGGCAGCGTAGCCTGCATAAATTTGGTGATTTCTTGACAATGGGCTTCGCGGCATGATATACTCTGTTCGTAGATATAATATGAAAAGAATTACAACATCAACATAGGTTTTTCTGAAATTTGGAGGCATCATGAAACATCATAACTTTAGTCCGATCGGGGAAAAGCTCAAAAGAATATCCTCATACCGGGTACAGAAAAAGGAATTATATTATTGGAAGAATGGCTGGAGGATGAAGCATTTTCCTCTTCTCGATAAAATACGCTCCCTGGCTGTACAATCGAATAACCAGGAGCTCATTTATCTGGTAAATCAGCTTGAATTATTGGACAGCCGATGTTTTGACGAGCTGGATGAATTAATCGGCATCGTATCCGACCCCAGGCGCAGGCTGGATGATACGGGTACCATGCGGGATTTGTATTATGAGTTCCATGTACAGCAGCAGTATGACCGCTATCATCGATCAAATATTCGGGAATCAAAGATCCCGGAAACGGACATTCAGGAATCGGAATCCTGGGATGAAATCACTCAGGAAGGAATTGCACAGGAATCGAAGAATTTAGAGTCTAACACTATAGAATCACGGATACGGGAACCAAATATTCAGGGATCCGGGTCACGGGAATCCATCGTTCCGGAACCGGACGCGCAGGAATCCGCTGCGGAAACAAAACCAGCCGCGGACAATGACACACTGATAGAGAATATGACCAGAAGCTATCAGGACGGCATGTCGGTAAATCAGATTTCACAGACCTATCATGTTACGATTCAAAAAGTAATTAAAATACTTGTGACGCAAGATGTATATTCCAGTACGCACTATAATAAAATTAAAGAATTAAGAAATCAGGGAAAAAGCGATCAGGAAATTGCCGAACTGCTTCATATTTCCAGGCGCACCATGTTCTGCTACACTCCATATAAGAGAAGCATTATGATCTGATTTTGTCTGTCTTAACAGAAAAATCCACGAGGGTGCACTACACTGTGCACCCTCATACCCCATTATTCTCTGCTCTTATTTCCCGCGCTGAGGCTGTCGATAATCGTGATAACCAGCCCCTTAATGCTGTTCTCCGTCGTACGGTACGGCGCGATACGCAGCGTATAATACCGTCCGTTCATCGCTGCCACCTCCCGGTCAATGGGAGTCAGATTCTTTAACACGTTCTGGGCATCCTCCACGATATTCTCATCCGGGAAGCTGTGGGCAAAGATCTGAATCGAGCGTCCGACATCATGATCAAGGAGCTGGAATTCTCTTCCCACATACTCCGTAAACTTCCGAATATTCAAATTCCCGTCAACGAACAGAATTCCGATCATGGTAGAGGACAGGAAGTTGGACAGATCGTTCGTCATAACAGTCAGCTCATCCACCTTCTGCTGATACTCCGTATTCACCGTATACAGCTCCTCATTCACGGACTGCAGCTCCTCATTCGAGCTCTGCAGCTCTTCGTTCGCCGTCAGAAGCTCCTCATTCGCTGCCTGCAGCTCTTCGTTCACGGTCTCAAGCTCGCCGATAGTCTTCTTCAGATCATTTTGAGACTCCTGCAGCTCCTGCTCAAGATCCGAGATCCTTCGGGCAACCGTCGTATTAATATCGTACTTCTCCACAACGCCGTCCACATCCGACATTGTCTTCTGTTCCAGGAACAGCATGGCCGTCAGTCCGCTCTCCACGGAACCCGGCATGGGAACCGGCTGCACATGAAGATTAATCACCTTGCGGCCAGAGGCGCTATCCACCACGATTCCGGCATACGTAATGGAAGTATGCTCCGTCCGGCAGCGGTTCAGCGCGGTCGAGGCAGCCAGGCTGATATCCTTGTTAATCAGCTGAAAGAGATTGAAGGATGCCTTCCCGGGCGCAATCGACAGATAATCCAGGTAATTGCCGAAGAAATGAAGCACCTCATTTCTCTCATTCAGAATAATGGAAGCCGGCATGAACTTCTCCATGAATCGGACATAGATCGTCTCCATCGCGTATTCCGCGCTCTCTCTCCCTTCCGTTCTGTTCGAGCGCGGCAATGTCGTCTGAATATTGGGAATGTTAAAGGTCGGAGTGGTCAGATTATCCACTCTTCCCATTCCGTTATGTATGTAAATCTTCTCGGCACTGCAGACCGGCTTGAATACGTTGGAATAGTCATTTGCCGTCTCGCTCTTGCCAAGAAAGAGGTAGCCCCCGTTCTTCAGCGCGGAATGGAAAATCGCGAACAGTCCTCTTTGAAGCACCGGCTGAAAATAAATCATCACATTCCGGCAGCTAATCAGATCCAGCTTCCCAAAGGGCGGATCGGACAACATATTATGCGGCGCGAAGATAATCATGCGCCGGATCTCTTTCGAGATATGATATTCATCATTTCTCTTAACAAAGAACTTTGCCAGACGCTCCATCGAGACATCGTCCATGATGCTCTCGGAGAAAATTCCCTTGCCTGCCTGCTCAATCGCCTTCACATCAATATCCGTCGCAAAAATCTTAACATCCCGATTCATATGCAGCTCTTCCATGGTCTCCTGGAACAGAATCGCAATGGAATACGCCTCTTCCCCGGTGGAGCATCCCGCGCTCCAGACCCGGATCGGTTCATTCTCCCCGGACCTTCTTCAGCACGGCATAGATATGAGAGAAGCTCTCTTCATCGGAGAAGAACGTCTCCCGCTGCTCCGGCTCGATTACGGTATGGTAATTCGAGAAGTTCAGAATCTCCCCCGCAATCTTCTTCGGAGACAGCACCCAGTCCACGAGTCCCGTCTTAATTGCGCTCTTTGGCATTCCGTCGAACTTCGCTGTCTCCGGATCCTGAACAATCGTCAGCCCGTCATGCTCCTTAATCGCCTTGATCCCGTTCGTTCCGTCTGATCCGGTTCCCGACAGCACCACTCCGATGGAGCGTTCCTTATACTCCTCCGCAAGGGAGGTAAAGAACAGATCAATCGGATGATTCAGCAGTCCGTGGACATACTCCGACAGGAACAGCTTATTTCCCTGAAGCGTCATATTTTTCTTTGGAGGTATCAGATACACCGTATTGGGCTTGACCTCCATCTCATTCTCCGCCTGAATCACCACCATATCCGTATATTTCCTCTACTTCAGCCGCACTGTTATCGAATAGATAGATCCCAATATAGCCGGGCAAAACAACTCCTGTGGACTCCTCCAGCGTAATTCTCAGCACTTCACTCAGCGTACCGGCCTTCTCCTGAATCCTATTCTTCGTCAGCTGTCCCGACAAAAAAACCGCGAACCGCCCTTCCCCGTAATAGCCTACGATATCAGAAGCCTTAAAGAACCTCGAAAGAATCCCTGCCGTATGGCGCAGCAGATCCCGAACATCACAACGATCCTCCTCCTGATTCCCGGACTCATCGCCCACAGAAATCAAAAATAAAGCACAGATCTCCCCCCTGCTCCAACCGCTTCAGGCGCTCTTTGATATACAGAGCTGTCTTCTCACGGTTCCAAATTACGGATTTGGTAACCATTCTCCACCTCCTCCCCTCAAAAAATCAAACGAAATTGAGAGCATCTCTTCCTGTTCCGCACAGCCATCTCTATCCATGGCGGCATCTTCTTGCGCAAACCATTGCATCGTACTCAACTCGCCTCTGTTCCTATGATAATATCATAACCTGTCAACGGATCCAGGACCCGATTCGGCCGCGCAGCAGCCCATATTCTTCATCAATTCTACAATTATGTTTATATTAGCAGATTTTCCTTCCCGATACAAGGTATATTAAAAAAGAATTTAGAAGTCTTTGTCAGTGCTCCTCGAATTTATCACACGATTTTTATACCGAAAAAAGAACCGAAAAAGGGGAATTCTCCATCCCCTTACGGTTCCTGTCCCATGATATGAATTATCTTCTGATCCGAAATGCCTGAAATCCCGGGTATACAGCCCCGCTCCCAAGCTCCTCCTCAATACGGAGCAGCTGATTGTATTTCGCGACACGCTCACTTCTGCTCGGCGCTCCGGTTTTGATCTGACCGGTATTCAGCGCGACCGCAAGATCGGCAATGGTAGTATCCTCCGTCTCTCCCGACCGGTGAGAGGCAATCGCCGTGTAGCCGGCGGCGTGCGCCATCTTAATCGCCTCCAGCGTCTCCGACACGGATCCGATTTGATTTAACTTAATTAGAATCGAATTACCGCACCCGGAATCAATCCCCTTCTTCAGTCTCCCGGTATTGGTCACGAACAAATCGTCGCCGACCAGCTGTACCTTCCCTCCCAGTTCCCTGGTCAGCTTCTTCCAGCCCTCCCAGTCCTCTTCATCCAGCGCGTCTTCAATCGAATAAATGGGGTACGTATCGCACAGCTTCTTCCAATGTTCGATTAATTCATCGGATGTATAGCTCTGTTTCACCTTCGGAAGAAGATACTTCCCCGGTCCGTCTCCCTTCCACTCGCTTGCGGCCGCATCCAGGGCAATTACGAAATCCACGCCCGGCTGATATCCTGCCGCCGTGATTGCTTCCAGAATATACCCAATGGCTTCCTCATCTCCGGCGAGATCCGGCGCAAAGCCGCCCTCATCGCCGACCGATGTAGCCAGTCCGTTCTTCTTAAGGAGAGCGGACAGCGCATGGAAGACCTCCGCGCACCACCGGAGTCCCTCACGGAAGGAATGCGCCCCTGTGGGCATAATCATGAACTCCTGCACATCAACCGTATTTGCCGCGTGAGCTCCGCCGTTTAAAATATTCATCATCGGGACCGGAAGCCGGTTGCCCGAGATTCCCCCGAGGAAGCGGTACAGGGGAAGCTCCAGTGCGGAGGCGGCGGCCCTTGCACAGGCGATGGACACGGCCAGAACTGCATTCGCCCCAAGCACCGACTTGTCCTTTGTTCCGTCTGCCCGAATCATGGCTTCATCAATCGCATAAATGTCCGATGCATCCATTCCTTTCAGGATATCACAAATCACGCCGTTCATATTGGCGGCCGCCTTCAGAACCCCCTTGCCGCCATATCTTGTCCTGTCCCGATCTCTCAGTTCAAGCGCCTCGAACTGTCCGGTTGACGCTCCGCTCGGCGCCCTGCCGAATCCTCTGGTTCCGTCTGTCAAAATAACCTCAGCCTCTGTTGTCGGATTACCTCTCGAATCGAGAATCTCTCTTCCGATCACAGATCGAATCATCAAAGACTTCATATTCCACCTCTTTCAGATGCCTGTTAATCTGATCCTCTTACAGTATTCTCTGTTTGAATCAATTTATGCATCCTTGGGATGGATTTCGGGTTTGCACGGCAATCGTTTCCGATCTTTTCTTAATTCTTCTTGTCCGTACCGTTGCCTGTGTGTTCCATGGCAGCCCTCTCTTCTTCGATCCGTTTCTTTGCATCCTCTACCGATTCACCCTCACGGGTCAGAAACTTATCAACGAACGCATCCTCTACTTTTTTATAGGTGCCGACCACGCTCTCTTCCATCTTCTTATAACTGCCAACGACCCCGTCTTCGATCTTCTTATAACCGCCAACCACGCCGTCTTCCATCTTCTGGAACCCTTCCGTAAGGGTCTGCGCAATCTTTTCATTTGTCTTCTTCCACTTTGATTCTGACATCTTCATTCCCTCCTGATATGATACCGACAATCTCTGTCTGTATGATTTACTTTCCGGCTCTATCTTATGATTCCGATGTTATCGCCGCGTTTCGGAAATGTTCAGGAAATATTAAAAAAGCGTACCACCATACTCAGTGGTACGCTTCTCATCAATCGACTCTACATCTCTGCCGATTTGAATTACTTATTCTTAATAGCAGCCTGTGCCGCAGCCAGTCTTGCGATCGGCACGCGGAACGGCGAGCAGGATACGTAGGTTAAGCCAACCTTGTGGCAGAACTCAACCGTGGACGGATCTCCGCCGTGCTCACCGCAGATACCAAGCTTGATGTCAGGTCTGGTCTTGCGTCCCAGCTCGGCAGCCATCTGAACCAGCTTGCCAACGCCTGCCTGATCCAGTCTTGCGAACGGATCGGACTCATAGATCTTAGCCTTATAGTAAGCATCCAGGAACTTGCCGGCATCGTCACGGGAGAAGCCGAAGGTCATCTGAGTCAGGTCGTTCGTACCGAACGAGAAGAACTCAGCCTCTTCTGCGATCTCATCCGCAAGCAGAGCGGCACGAGGAATCTCGATCATGGTTCCGATGTGGTACTTCATGTCGGAATTCTTCTCCTTCTTCACCTGCTCCGCGGTCTCAACAACGATATCCTTAACGAACTTCAGCTCCTTCTTCTCGCCTACCAGAGGGATCATGATCTCAGGAACGATATCAAAGCCCTTCTCTTCTTTCACCTCGATAGCAGCCTCCATTACGGCTCTGGTCTGCATTTTTGCGATCTCAGGGTAGGTAACAGCCAGACGGCAGCCTCTGTGGCCCATCATCGGGTTGAACTCATGCAGGGAATCGCAGGTTGCCTTAACCTCTTCCACAGACAGATTCATATCCTTCGCAAGAGCCTCGATATCCTCCATGTTGGTAGGAACGAACTCATGCAGCGGGGGATCCAGGAAACGGATCGTAACAGGCTTGCCCTCAAGTACTTCGTACAGAGCCTTGAAATCGCCCTTCTGGAACGGAATCAGCTCGCTGAGAGCCTCTTCTCTTGCCTCTACGGTCTTGGAGAGGATCATCTTGCGGATCTTCGGAATTCTCTCCGGATCGAAGAACATATGCTCGGTACGGCAAAGGCCGATACCCTCTGCGCCCAGCTTAACCGCATTCATGGCATCCGCAGGCGTATCCGCATTCGTTCTTACCTGAAGCTTCCTGAACTCATCCGCCCAGGCCATAATCCTTCCGAAATTGCCGGATACAGACGCTTCCACAGTCTTAATATCTCCAAGGTAGATCTTACCTGTGGAGCCGTCCAGGGAAATGTAATCTCCCTCAACAATGGTCTCTCCGCCAAGCTCGAACCTCTTGGCCTCTTCGTCAATTACGATATCACCGCAGCCGGATACGCACGCGGTTCCCATACCACGGGCAACAACGGCAGCGTGGGAGGTCATACCGCCGCGAACGGTCAAGATACCCTCGGAAGCATGCATACCCTCGATATCCTCAGGGCTTGTCTCAAGACGAACCAGGATAACTCT
>CALWGS010000263.1 GCA_944380155.1 uncultured Lachnospiraceae bacterium | reverse complement strand
CGCAGAGCATTCTGTGTATCCTGATGTGGGCGGCTGTTGTGATCCTGGCTGTCGGCGCAGCCGTTGCCGTGTTCCTGCTCATTCGTTATGTCGTTGTATCAGGATCAAAGTTCCATAAAATTGCGGCAGGCATGATCGTGGGTGCGGTGGGAATGGCGGCTTTGTTTGCCGGGATTCTAATCCCGAGGTACCAGGAGCTGATATTGGATGCGATCATTACCAGAGCTCAGATGGCTTCTGAGATCATGGTGGAGAATCTGCCCTATGATGCGTTTTCTCGGATTGATTCCGCCTCGGATTTCATGGATGAAGATTATCAGGCGGTGAGGAACGCGGCACACGATGTGTTTATGGCGCGCGACGCGACAGTAGAGGATCTTTACTGTGCCTTCTATAAGATTCAGGACGGCATGATTATCGCCACTTACTGTCTGCAGGAAGATACCGGCGCCATTCATCCGCAGGACTGGCCCTATGAGGGCTCAGATGAACAGGAGATTATCGAAAGCAGGCAGGGAAAGGTGTATCTGGATTATCAGACCAGTGAGGGAAGCTTTCTCTTTGTGCTCAATCCCGTGATTGACGATACGGGAGAGGTGATTGGCCTGCTGGAGGTGGGAACCGATCTGAAGAGCTTCCAGAGCGAGAATCAGGCTATGATTCTGGATTTGTTTATCAACATTGTAGCCGTTACCATTGTGGTTATTCTGATTGCTTTGGAATTGATTATTTTCGTCCAGGCTAAGGGAGATTATGATAAGGAGCGCGCCATCCTTGACAGGAGGGAATCGGGAATTCCGATTCCGGCCGAAGTAATGGCCGCGCTGCCGATCTCCGCGGAAGTCGTGGTGGGAGCCCTCTTCTCCGTGTTTGGAAGTGCGGTACTGGAACGAATCGGGGAGAAGCGGAGCGTGATCTTCAGCGCAATCTTATTTACCGCGGGATTCGCGCTTCGTATCGTGCCGAATATCTGGATTCTGACTATCGGAAATGGTATCGTGGGCGCAGGCTGGGGAATGCTGCTGCTGATTATTAACGCAATGATTGCCATGAAGCCGGAAGAGGAGAAGGACAAGGGGTTTGCAGCCTATAATGCGGCAGCTCAAAACGGCGTGAACTGCGGAGTTGTATTCGGAAGTTTCCTGATTAACTGGTTCTCCTATCAGGGAATCTTCGCGATTGTAGCGGGAATCAGCCTGGGCGTGTATTTTATGTCCATGAAGTATCTGACTCAGTATCGTGCGGCAGGATCGCAGAAGGAATCGGACGATACCGGATCCGGCATGAGCATTTTCCGGTTCCTGTTTAAGGGAAGAGTACTGGTGTATTTTGCCATGATCTGCGTGCCTATGATTGCGGGCGGATATTTTCTGATCTATACCTTCCCGATTCTGGCCGCCGAGTACGGCATGCCGGAGACCTATACCGGTTATTCCTATCTGCTGAACGGTCTGTGTATCATGGCACTCAGCAATGTATTGACCAATCTGTTCAGCAAAAAAGGCAGGAAGAGGGGAGCGCTGGTGCTGGCAGCCCTAATCTACGGCGGCGCCTTTGTTCTGGTCGCGATTTATCAGAATCTGCCGGCCCTGCTTGCGGCCATTATTCTGCTTGGACTCTCAGACAGCTTCGGATTGCCGCTCCAGACCGGGCATTATACCGATCTGCCGGAGGTGAAGGCTTTCGGGTACGAACGGGCAATCGGCGTGTACAGTCTGTTCGAGAACGGCGCTCAGGCGGCGGGATCGTTTATTTTCAGTTACGTCCTTGTCATCGGAGTCCGCGAAGGGCTGTTCCTGGTGACGGGAATCCTTCTGGTGCTGGCCTTCTTATTCTTCCTGCTTGATTCCGCGCTTGCAAGGAAGCAAAAACAGAAAAAATCGGAAATTGTTACATAAAAAGAAGGGATCGAATGTGGAAAAGAGGCTGTTCCGGACTCCGGAGCGGCCTCTTTTGATCCAGACAGCCATCTTACAATGCGGGATTCGACAGGAAGGAGGAGGGGCTGCTTCCTGATAAGCCGGATCTGAGGTCATCCGGGCAGAGAATTTGTATAAGAACAGAGAAGAACGGCGGAAGATTTGATCGACACAAGCGCCGTTTTTTTGTTCGGATGATACAGGCTGTAACAGCCCGAAACGAATGGTTTCCTCATTGTGTGCTAAAAACCGGTATAAATCCAGAAAATTCTCCAATAGGATCCAGCTTATGCTGTCTGTTTATGCGGCGAGTTTATGTTGAAAGTTATCTGTTTTGCAGATATAATTCGTAACAGCATATCAGAAAATTTTGTGAATCTCATTTGTCCGGATGGTGAGAACAGGGATCCGTGAAAAATCAAGAGATTGACAAAATATAGTTTGCTGGTTATAATTATCGCATCACAAAAACGCGATAAAATTAGGCTACTACATGATATTACTTTCTGAAAAGTCATAATATATTCTTATTGTAAGAATCTTAGGGAGGAAAATGATATGGGAAAGATAACGGTTGCGATTGCGGATGACAACGTAAGGATGCAGAACCTGTTGGAGGAGATTCTGAAGGAGGATCCGGAGATCGAGGTGGTTGGGAAAGCAGAGAACGGCCTGGAGGCCCTTACGATCATCAAAGACAAGAGACCGGATGTCGTTCTGTTGGATCTGATTATGCCGAAATTGGACGGACTGGGTGTTATGGAACGGGTCAGGAAGGGAAGCGAGTATAAGAAGCTTCCCGCATTCATTGTTGTAACGGCGATTGGACAGGATCGGGTAACGGAAAGTGCCTTTGAGTTAGGTGCCAGCTATTACATTATGAAACCCTTTGATAACAATATGATTCTTTCCAGGATCCGTCAGGTGAAGGGAGAGACCCATGGCAAGCTGATCGACAATCAGAAAGCTCCGTTATCAGACAGAGCAGCCGCGTATCGGGAACGGAATCTCGAATCCGATGTTACGAATATCATCCATGAGATTGGCGTACCCGCCCATATTAAAGGATATCAGTACTTAAGGGATGCGATTATGATGTCCGTAGACGATTCGGAGATGCTGAATTCCATCACCAAGCAGCTGTATCCTTCGATTGCGAAACGGCACAAGACAACGCCAAGCAGAGTGGAACGTGCTATACGCCACGCAATTGAAGTAGCGTGGAGCAGAGGAAAGATGGATACAATTGATGAATTATTTGGATATACAGTCAATAATGGTAAAGGGAAGCCGACCAATTCGGAATTTGTAGCCTTGATTGCAGATAAGATTCGCCTGGAGTACAAACTTCGTATGTGATTTTGTGAATTTTGCCGAAGAGCTGTGAATCGAAAGAAAATAAGAAGAAATGGTTTGAAATTTCCGGATTTTATAGTATAATGGAGAGAAGGACGATAAGCATGTACACTCATGCGCCAACCAGATTACAGCTTAGGAGGAGTAAAACATGAAGAAGGTACTTTTTGTCGCATCGGAATGCGTCCCTTTCATAAAGACGGGCGGACTTGCCGACGTGGTCGGATCTTTGCCGAAATATATTAACAAGGAGCAGTTTGATGTACGGGTAATGCTTCCGAAGTATATGGCAATCCCAGATCAGTACAAGCAGCAGATGCAGTACAAGACGCATTTTTATATGGATCTGGCATGGAGGACACAGTATGTGGGAGTGCTGGAGCTGGAGTATCAGGGAGTTACATTTTACTTTATTGATAATGAATTCTATTTTGCAGGTTTTGCTCCTTACGGTAATATTTACGAGGATATTGAGAAGTTCGCGTTTTTCTGCAAGGCCGCTCTGTCGTCGCTTCCGTTAATCGGCTTCCAGCCGGATATTATTCACTGCCATGACTGGCAGACGGGTCTGCTGCCTGTTTACCTGAAGGATCGCTTCATTCAGGGTGATTTCTTCAAGAATATGAAGACGATTATGACGATACATAATCTGAAGTTCCAGGGGATTTGGGATAAGAAGACGGTCCGCGATATTACGGGACTGAATGTATCGTATTTCACGCCGGATAAGCTGGAAGCTTACGGAGATGCCAATTATCTGAAGGGCGGAATCGTGTACGCGGACTATATTACGACAGTGAGCGATTCCTATGCGGAGGAGATCAAGCAGCCGTTCTACGGAGAGGGTCTGGACGGTCTGATGCGCGCGCGCTCGAACTGCTTAAGGGGAATTGTGAACGGAATTGATTATGAGGAATATAATCCCGAGACGGATCCTTTGATTGTTCAGAATTACAGTGCGGATACCTTCCGGAAGGATAAGCAGAAGAATAAGAAGGCACTTCAGAAGGAGCTTGGTCTGGAGGAGGATGAGAAGAAGTTCATGATCGGAATCGTCTCCCGCCTGACCGATCAGAAGGGCTTTGATCTGATTGATTACGTGATTGAGGAGATCTGCGCCGAGGATACGCAGCTGGTTGTTCTTGGAACGGGAGAGGAGAAGTACGAGAATCTCTTCCGCCATTTCGCGTGGAAGTATCCGGAGAGGGTATCCGCGAATATTTTCTATTCGAATGAGAGATCGCATAAGATCTATGCTTCGGCAGATGCCTTCCTGATGCCTTCTCTGTTCGAGCCGTGCGGGTTAAGCCAGTTAATGAGCCTGCGTTATGGTACGGTTCCGATTGTGAGGGAGACGGGCGGCCTGCGTGATACGGTCATTCCGTATAACGAGTATGAGGGAATGGGGACAGGATTCTCATTCCGCAATTATAACGCACATGAGATGCTGAACACGATTCGCTACGCGAAGAATGTGTATTATGAGAAGAGACGCGAGTGGAACCAGATTGTGGATCGGGGCATGGCAATGGATTACTCATGGGGCAGTTCTGCAAGAAAATACGAAGAGTTATATAATACACTGTAATCGGGAGAATAGTTCCTGATGATTTCTGTTTGGAGACGCCATATACTGCGGACGCACCGGTATGTGGCGTTTTCCTTTGACATTGTTTTCGGCATGTTATATAATCTGACTACATACCATGGGACGGTCGGAACTCCGGATCGTCAGAATCCAATCCAGGAGGTAGAAGTAGAATATGAAGCTTTCCAAGCTGCTGCAAGAAGTAGAATATACCTGTATTCAGGGAGATGTTGAGACGGAAGCGGGCAGTCTGGTGTATGATTCCAGACAGGCGGGCCCGGGCTGCGTCTTTGTCTGCCTGACGGGGGTAAGAAGCGACGGGCATGATTATATCAGGGAGGTAGCGGACAAGGGAGCCGCGGCGGTTGTGATACAAAGGGAGGTCAGCCTTCCGGAAGGTCTGACGGTGATTCGAACGAAGGATACCAGGCTTGCGCTGGCTGATATGTCCGCCGCATATTTCGGACATCCGGCCGGGGAGCTTACGGTCATCGGAATTACGGGGACGAAGGGGAAGACGACGACTTCCTATATGATAAAGAGCGTCCTGGAACATGCAGGCATCCCGACGGGCCTGATCGGAACGATTGAGACCATCATCGGGGACGAGGTGATTCCGTCGAATAATACAACGCCGGAGTCCTATCTGGTGCAGGAATATTTTCGCCGGATGGCGGATGCGGGACTGAAGGCCGTTGTCATGGAAGTGTCGTCACAGGGACTCATGCAGCATCGGACATCGGGATTCCTGTTTGATATCGGGGTGTTTACGAATATTGAGCCGGATCATATCGGACCCGGAGAGCATAAGGATTTTGAGGAATATATGCACTGCAAGGGAATGCTCTTTCAGGCGTGCAGAATCGGAATCGCGAATGCAGATGATGCGCGGATGGAGCAGGTGATGGCTGGGCATACCTGCGTCCTTGAGACTTTCGGAACCACTCCTTCGGCTGATCTGTACGCACAGGAGATTGATCTGCACTCGAGGCTTGGAAGTCTTGGAGTCACCTTTCAGGTTCGGGGAAGCATGGAATTTACGGCGGAAGTGGATATTCCGGGTAAGTTTACGGTCTATAATGCTTTGGCTGCCATTGCGGTGTGCCGGCATTTTGAAATCGGAATTCCCGTGATTTTGGAGGCTCTGCGCAGTGTAAGAGTGAAGGGAAGAGCGGAACTGGTTCCGATCTCGAATCGGTTCACGCTGATGATTGATTACGCACATAA
>CALWGS010000262.1 GCA_944380155.1 uncultured Lachnospiraceae bacterium | reverse complement strand
ATTATGCTTGGTAATCGGCATCGTGATCCCTGTAATATCAACCTCCTGGAAGCTGTCCTTGCCAAGCAGGGAAGAACCGACATTGCCCGTGATGGCTACCATCGGGACGGAATCCATATAAGCGGTCGCGATTCCCGTAACCAGATTCGTCGCCCCGGGGCCGCTCGTCGCGATACAGACTCCCACCTTCCCGGTGGAACGCGCGTAGCCGTCTGCCGCGTGGGAGGCTCCCTGCTCGTGGGAGGTCAGGATGTGGCGGATCTCATTGCTGTGCTTGTATAATTCGTCATAGATATTTAATACCGCCCCTCCCGGATAACCGAATACCGTATCCACCCCCTGTTCCTTCAGGCACTCGATTAGAATCTGTGAACCTGTCAATAACATATTCTCTATCTCCTTCCGATTCCGCTTAATCTCTTATCTGATCTCCAGCACGGCGCCGCGGCTTGCGCTGCTGACCATGGCCGCGTAGCGCGCAAGGTAGCCCGTCGTTACCTTCGGCTCCCTCGGCTGCCATTTCCTGCGCCTTACTTCCAGCTCCTCGTCAGAAACTTTAAGATTAAGCTTATTTTCGTTGATATCAATCTCGATGATGTCGCCTTCCTCCACCAGGGCAATCGGTCCTCCGACCGCCGCTTCCGGACAGACATGCCCAATCGACGCACCTCTTGACGCGCCGGAGAAACGGCCGTCCGTAATCAGGGCAACCTCGGATCCGAGTCCCATTCCCGCAATCGCGGAGGTTGGATTGAGCATCTCGCGCATTCCGGGCCCTCCCTTCGGTCCCTCGTAGCGGATTACCACAACATCGCCGGACACAATCTTCCCGCCCTTAATGGCCGCAATTGCATCCTCCTCGCAGTCAAAGACCCTTGCCGGACCCTCGTGCTTCATCATCTCCGGCGCAACGGCGGAACGCTTCACCACTGCGGAGTCAGGCGCCAGGTTGCCCCTTAACACCGCGATTCCTCCGGTCTGGCTGTACGGATTCTCGATCGGACGGATCACCTCGGGATTCTTATTCACCGCGTCCGCGATATTCTCGCCGACGGTCCTGCCCGTCGCCGTAATCAGTCCGGTGTACAGCAGATCCTTCTTCGTCAGTTCCTTCATCACCGCATAGATTCCGCCCGCTTCATTTAAGTCCTCCATGTATGTATAGCCCGCAGGCGCCAGGTGACACAGATTCGGAGTCCTTGCACTGATTTCATTCGCAATATCCACATTCAGCTCCACTCCCGCCTCATGCGCAATTGCGGGCAGATGAAGCATGGTATTCGTAGAGCAGCCAAGCGCCATGTCCACGGTCAGCGCATTGAGGAATGCCTCCTTCGTCAGGATATCTCTGGGGCGGATATTCTTCTCAAGCAGCTCCATCACCTTCATTCCGGCATGCTTTGCCAGCTTGATTCTCTCGGAATAGACCGCGGGAATCGTACCGTTTCCCTGAAGTCCCATGCCGATGGCCTCGGTCAGGCAGTTCATGCTGTTGGCCGTGTACATTCCGGAACAGGATCCGCAGGTCGGGCAGGCCTTGCACTCAAATTCCTCCACATCCTCTAACGTCATCTTCCCCGCCGTATACGCGCCGACCGCTTCGAACATGCTTGAGAGACTTCTCTTCTCACCCTTAACATGTCCGGCCAGCATCGGGCCGCCGCTGACGAATACCGTAGGAACATTAATCCTTGCGGCCGCCATCAACAGACCCGGAACATTCTTGTCACAGTTCGGCACCATCACCAGTGCGTCAAATGCATGTGCCATCGCCATCGCTTCCGTAGAATCGGCAATCAGATCCCTTGTGACAAGCGAGTACTTCATCCCGATGTGCCCCATCGCAATTCCGTCACAGACGGCAATCGCCGGGAATACGATGGGCGTGCCCCCCGCCATCGCGACTCCCATCTTCACTGCCTCTACAATCTTATCCAGGTTCATATGCCCCGGTACAATCTCATTATAAGAGCTTACAATGCCGACCAACGGTCTGTCTACCTCCTCTTTCGTCAGTCCCAGCGCATTGAATAGGGAACGATGCGGCGCCTGCTGCATCCCCTTCTTGACCGAATCACTTCTCATATTGTTGTCCGCCTTTCTGTTATCTGGAATATTGTTCTACAATTTTAAGCAAAAGTTCCACGGATTGCTCCATCCCCTGAACCGATACATATTCATACTTGCCGTGTCCGTTATAGGCCCCGGTTCCGAGATTCGGGCAGGGCAGCCCCAGATAAGACAATCTTGCCCCGTCCGTCCCTCCGCGAATCGGCTGGACTCTCGGCGTAATCCCAAGCTCCTTCATCGCCGCGATCGCATGATCGAGGATCTCCGGATACGGCAGAATCATCTCTTTCATATTGTAGTAAGAATCCTTCAAATCAACTGTGAAGGTCCCGTTCCCGTATTTCTCATTCAGATATGCTGCGATTTTTAAGAATCTGTCCTTCTTCTCTTCGAACTTCACCCGATCGTGGTCTCGAATGATATAGCTCATACGAGCCTCCTCCACGCCGCCCTCCATCTCGCCGAGATGGTAGAATCCCTCATATCCTTCTGTATAGGCCGGATTCTCACTGACCGGGAGCATGGAATGGAATTCCATCCCAAGCAGAAGGGCATTCTTCATCTTCCCTTTGGCCGATCCCGGATGAATGCTGCTTCCCTGTATCGTCAGCTTCACCCCCGCGGCATTGAAATTCTCATACTCCAGCTCTCCTACGGCTCCTCCGTCCACCGTGTAGGCATACTTCGCTCCAAATCCCTTCACATCGAAGCCGTTCACTCCGTGCCCGACCTCCTCATCCGGCGTAAAGCCGATCCGGATGGTGCCGTGCGGAATCTCCGGATGAGAAAGAAGATACTGCGCCATCTCCATAATCTCCGCAATCCCGGCCTTATCGTCCGCTCCAAGCAGCGTCGTCCCGTCCGTGACTACAAGATCATGGCCGATGTTCTCCTTCAGGCTCGGATAGCTCTGCGGCGACAGCACAATTCCAAGCTCCTCATTCAACACAATATCTGATCCGTCATAAGCACGCACAACCCGGGGGCGCACATTGCAGCCGGACATCTCGGTTGCCGTATCCATATGAGCAATCAATCCAAGAACCGGAATCTCTCTCTCAACGGTTGCCGGAATTGTTGCGTAGACATAACACTGATCCGAAAGGGTCACATCCCCGGCCCCGATCTCCTCAAGCTCTCGGACAAGCTCCCTGGCCAGAACCCACTGCTTATCCGTACTCGGCAGACAGTCCTTCCCCTCCTCCGACTGCGTATCATATCGTACATATTTGATGAAACGATCCAGAACTGCCATTTTACCACTCCTTCCCTAACATACCGTCCCCTTCCGCCGGTTTTCCTCTGCCCCTTACGATAATAACATTTATTATAAATAATATTTCTTCATAACGCAAGTCCGTATTTGAAACATCTCCATCTGTAAATACGGGAACCGGCCCGGGATGATACGCCCGGGCATGCCGGGCCGCCCCCGGGCGGCTCTTCCCCTGAAAGCAAAAAATGCCATAGGAATCTTCCCTCCTACGACATTCTTTGCATCATTCCTTTGTCTGAAAGCCCTTACGCAATCGCAACCGGAACCCGGACCCCCTGCATCTTAAGCTTCTTTATCTCCATCTGCTTGAGTTCAAAAATCTGAAGAATCGCGTCTACAACTCTGTGGCACAACTCCACAATATACATACAATCCTCTTTCACGACCTTGATTGCCGTAAGATACTCCTCATGCATCCTCGTAATAAACCGGCAAATCTCTTCCACTGTTGTAAAGGTTCCGTTCTTCTCGCGGATTCTGACAGCCTGCTCACTGTGTACATATTCCTTCAGGGCGTGCTTCAATTCCTTCTCATACGCGCAATGCTCCCGCATTGTTCCGTCAAATGTACGGTTGTGCGGAAAGGTAAAATAATCCGCGACATAATGCGTAATCACGCCAAGATGCCTGCAGTAGAATCCGTTAATTCCCCTCTCCGTATCAAAATCCTCCGTGATCCTGCGAATCTCTTCTTTGAGAATGTCGAATGTTTCCTGTATGTTATGTTTTCTCGTTATGAAGGACGGCACACAATCCGGAAGAATACTTCCCAGATAGAACGCCTTCTTATGCTCCTTCAAACCGTCAACCTTCATGCTGTCAATCAGATATGCCGCAAGTGATATATGCGATTTCTTTCTCAACTTGTTAACCCTCCAAACCCTGGCCCCCGGCCAAACTCTACCAACGAAACCCTACATTTTCTGATTGTACACCCATTCATGTAAATTAGCAAGAGCTAATTTGTAAAAATATTAAAAATTGACGTATTCCATAAATATTTTATAAACTTCCCGTGCAGGATCCATTCTTTTCACGGACATAACAGGGCAGCGCCGGATCAGTATACGCCGGATACCGGATAATCATCGGAAATACTCTGATCAAGCCGGAACAGGAAGACATCTCCATAGCGCAGCGGGATCCGGTTTCCCGATTCCTCCATGGCGGCCCGTACCGCGGATTCTGTCTCCCACATATTGGCACCACCGTTCGCCGAATTATCATAGAACAGCACCGTCTCCTGCTGCCCTCCAATCTCCCGGCGGATCGCAAGATTCACAATCAGGTATCCGTTCGTGAGCCAGAAATCCTCCGACCAGTCAATTCCATTCTTCCTTGCATATTCTCTGACATCGGTTCCCGCCCGAACCGCCCGGACATTCCCCGGGAGATAATATTCTCCATACCAGCGCTGGACGGCGCGAATCATCCGGGGTTCCCCGATTCCGTAAGTCTCCAGAGTCTTTTGCAGTCCGGAAGAGAATGTGCTGTCATACCCATGGTTCACATAGGTTCTCATTCCGTAGGGCAGCCGGATTCTCCCGAAGGAAAACAGACGGAAGACACGATTCAGCATCTGTGAGAGCTCTTCCCCCCTTACGGCCGCGGTCGCGCTCAGCTCCTTAGACGGAATGCCCAGATACTCATCCTTAACGGCGGCGCTTTTCCAGTTAATACTGTCGTACGTCCCATTCACCTGTATCAGCCCCTTACCGCCCGTTTCCTGATAATAGAGATCCACCGGAATTCTCTCTCCTCCCCCTTTTGCCACGAACCAGAACTCCGGAAGCATCTCCAGCACGGCAGAATCCAGATATCCGTCCCCAGTCGTCTCCACAAGGAACCGGAGCTGATAGCCCGTCTTAAGAATCCCCTTGTCCGGCAGATACGGATGACTCCCGTAGAAGATTGGCAGCGCGTACTGCTCTGCTCTCCCCGTATCCTGCCCGTATTGATTCGAGGTTCCCGATGCGTAGACATAGGCGTAGTCCCTGTAATTCCGGTTAATCCCCGCAATCCGTGTTCCGTCCGGGTAATCCAGATCCTTCTTCAGCTTCAGGGAATTCCCTGCCCGGAATACATTCTGCCAGGCCGGATAGTCTGAGACATCATAGACGCCAAACCCATACACTCTTCCAGAGACCTGCACCTTCGCTTCATCCACAGCAGCATAGGATTCCTCCGAACGATTGGCAATCGCTTCCGTTCTTGCTTCCCTTCCCAGGCCGTTAGCCGCTACGGAACGAAAGCGCACCGTATAGATTCCCTCCCGAGTCCAGATCGCCGGGGCAAACCGCTCTTCCCCGCCCCCAATGACAACCCAGGTATTCGCCGGTATAAACTCCGGTTCCGGCACATTCTGCCGGATTCGGAATACATCAAATGGAAAGCTTACTTCATTGTCAGGCTTTCCCTCCTTCCGGAACAGATAATCCGAATAATCCCTGCTTCCGTATCCCCGCGCTTCCAGATGGCTTCCCGTATTAGAGACGCTTACCAAAAACGAGGCAAAGGCAAGATCTGGATCCAGAAGAAGCTGTGCGGCATCCTGTTCGAGATATTGTGCCTGCACGGCACGCCCGCCGGCTCCCTCGATACGCCCCAGGCATACAACCGGCGTATGAATCCTGATCTCATTCAGATCATACAGGGGATACGAAAGAGTATCCCTGCCTCCGGACAGGGAAGCTGCCTTGCGGTACAGAATCCTCCCGTCGGACGGATAGCTCTGATTCGCGATCGCGTCCTTCAGCCCGATCCCGCCCTCATACATTGAGACCCTTCCTCCGGACAGCATCTCGGACAGCACGCTCATGTCCGGATCCTTCGTCCGCGTATCGCAGATCTCATCGGAGAGCACCACGCTTCCTCCGACCACAATTCTATCATTCCTCACGCGGATCGGTCCGACCAGGCGGTCTGCTTCCCCGGCGCTGATACCGCCCGGGTTCGGCCTGTCCATGCTCTCCGAGACAATCGTTTCCGACGGCAGCGTGACCGTAAGATTTGGAGCCGTAAGATAATAGTCCTCTCTGCCCGAATGAGATGCCTGCGCGGAGAATCCCGCATTCCCGTCCCCGGGGGCAGTCAGCGTAATTTCTTCCGAATCAAGCGCCGGATTCCCAATATTAGCTCCGCTGAGACAGTACAGCTCGAATTCCGCCGCCTCCCAGTAGGAATATGCCCTGCTTACGGAAATCACGCGCGATACCGTAACCGTCTCCGTCAGAATCTCTCCCTCCTCTGCGCCCTGCCAGCGCAGGATGTAATCCTTCTTGGCATGAACCTGATAGGTCTTATTCCCCGTATGCCGGATCAGGCGGTATCCCAGCAGATAGGCATCCGATTCCGCTTCCGCGTACACGCTCTCCCCTCCTGGAATCCGTTCCGTTACCAGATACCGTTCGGCCCCCCGATCCATGGCCGCAATCCTCCCCGAAGCCCCCGGATCCGAGATACTGTGCCGCAGCACGCTCTCCTGCTCCTCTTCCGGTATTCCCTCACCGTTGTCTTCCCGTTCATAGCACAGATGAAGAACCGCCCGGTCCGCGTCCGGCATCCCGTCAATCCGGATCCTGCTTCCGTTCCCCTGTACCAGTTTCTTCTCCGTCTGATCTCCGCGATCCAGATAAGTCAGGTACCACTGCCTGGCATAGGTATAAACCGTATTCCCATATACGACCTCCGGCTCAACCTCCTCATAACGAAACTCCTGTCCGGCCGCTCCGGCCCGGCGCAGAATCTCCCCGTCCCGGATCCGGACTCCGTCTCCGTCCTCACAGACTACCTCGATATCATACAGTCCCATGGCGGTGAGCGTGAACTCCAGATTATAGTAATAAGGCAGAATCTCCTGTGTCATCCTCCCCCATTCGGTAAATCCAAGCCTATACTTAACCGGTGCCTCCAGCATTTCCCGATATCCGAAAATCTCATCATCGCCGCAGGTTACGGCACTTTTGGTGCAGGTATCATCCAGATACTCTCTTGTAATGAATATATTATGCAGATAGACCCTGACGCTCCCTCCCGCAATCTCCTCCGGCCTGATGGAAAGAGCTGCCACGGCCTCCATGAAATCTGCCCGCTCTATTGTATAGGTCGTCTGTACCAGAATAGAGGAATAATCATAATCATCATACACCCTCACCGGCAGCCTTACCCTCTGTATCCGCTCATTTCCGTTCCTTGTAAAACTGTTCTCCAAATCATACTGCTCAAGCGTCAGATAATATCCCACCGTCCGGTAATGCTTCCTCGAGCCCGACTTCGCGTGAGTGCCCGTTATGACAATTCTGTCCGGACCGATTACAATGGACTGAATATCATTATTATTCCCGCTCAATGTCAGCCAGGAAGCCGCCGATGCCTTTCTTTCCTCTCCCGGCAGAACTCCGCAAAGCACACAGAGCAAAAACAGGAGCAGCGCAGCAATCCTTCCGAGCCATTCCTCTCTCTTCATCGTCCAATCACCGTACCGCTGTAATACTCATCCTGCAGGATCCGTTCCGATATTCCGATATCCGATCCGTCCGTCCATTCATTCGGAGAAGAAAGGGCAATATCAAAATACCCGTCCCGCCATTCTCCCGGAACCACGTCCTCCAGCATGGCCACCCCGTCGCTGTACACAATAGAATTAAAGCTCTTCTTATAGATGATATCCTCAATGCCCGGATTGATGACCCTGCTGGATACAATCCGGTACCGCACGTACAGCCGGATATAGAACTGCCCATTATAATAATACAGACTGGAGGGATCCGCGGCTGCCTTCTCAAGCTCAAGGATGGTCCGGTTCTCCTTCATTTTCTCGATATAACGATCCAGCCTCTCTCCCAGAGCCTCCCTGTTGCCCGCGGGAGCGCTGTCCGCATCCAGCGCGTACATCGCGCTCTTCCAGGCGTCATTCTCCTCTATGGTCCGGTAATCCGCACTGAACGCAAGCTGTGCGTACGCAAGGACCTTCTCTGCCCACACTTTGGCGTACTCCGATACCTCTCCCTCGAATCTGGTCTGAAACCAGGGCATCTGATCGATTTCCGACGGATAATAATAATCCCCCTCCTCCAGCTCTCCTGTCTGAAACTGTCTTGAATTCTCGAACCTGAGATTCCAATCATAGTAGGAATCCGGGTAACTCTCCAGGATATATGGGAACTTATCCGCGGTAACCGGAAGCCGGCCGCTCCTTAAAAGCTGACCGTCCGGAGCGAGCGGCAGTCTCTGCGATTCATCCGACAGTCTGAAAAGATATTCCTCCGCCGCCTGTCTGGTGAGTGCGGCATCCCCCCGAAATTCCCTTCCGGACGCGAATTCCTCCGTCTGATACCCTGGTACAATCCCCGCGGTATAGACTAAGAGCATCGCCTCCCGCTGTTCCTCCCCGAACCCGTCCAGATCGGTCAGTCGCCCGTACTCCTCTGCTGCCTCTAACAGTTCCTCGTCCCCGAACTCCCCGTAGAGCATCCGGTATGCCCGGGCAAGCAGCACGGCAGCGTCCGCTCTTATCATCTCTTCTGAATCCTCTAACGCCGTATCCGCAAGTCCGGCCCGCTGTAACGCCTCAATGGCAGTCTCCCCCTCCATCCTGTCCATCCTGCAGACATCCAGGAGCAGGTCCGCGAATTCCTCCGCCGAAATATACCGGGAGGCGGCAATTCCCATGCCCTCGTCCGGCAGCAAAAGCAACACGGCAATCAAAGCCGCCCAAAATCCCGCAAGTGCCTTCATGATCTGAAATTGATAGTGTCTCATGGCAACCTCCGTCCCCGCGCCGGATTAAGGCGCGTCATAACCGTTATCCGAGTCCTTCTTCACATAGGCTCCTGACAGCAGGAATCGTTCATAGGGCAGATTTCCGGCATTCGTAAGCGGATATCCCTGAAATACGACAAGCAGTCCGATATCCGGCACCGCCCTGTCCCCGCCTGCGGCATCCATATCCGGGAACGCGAATTCATAGCCGATTCCGAGCTTCCTCGCAATCCTGTTATGAGCTGTACAATAATATCGCAGCTGCTCCTCAAGCTCTCTCGTGATCGTATTCCGCCTTGTCGCTTCAAATGCTTCCTCAGACAGCAGAAAATGTTCCTCTGCCGCCCTTTGAAACCGTTCATAACCGCCTCCCGCAAGCTCCCTGTAATCAATCCTCAGACTTTCGTATTCCGTCCCCGTCAGAATCCCTGTCTTATCACACAAAAGTACCGTACCATCCCTCTCAAACCGGCAGGCCGCCCAGTTATCCTCAAAGGTATAATACTGCTT
>CALWGS010000261.1 GCA_944380155.1 uncultured Lachnospiraceae bacterium | reverse complement strand
TACCACAAATAAATTCAGGTTACAATAGATTTTATATTTTTCTGTCCAATAAATATAAAAAACAGTTTCTTTCACTGTCTGCGGCATTACAATTTTACAAATTCAAGATAGTAAATTATACGAATATGCCGTACCATTCAATAAAAGCCGTAAAGGAGGAATCCATCACAAATGAAACATCCCTTTCCTTCGGTCACCGGATGGTCATGAAACTGCTCTACCAACCCTTACACAGCACGCCCCTGGAGCAGCAAACAGCAGAAAACCGGGCACTCATAAAAACCTATGGGAAACAGGTGGATTTTACGGACTTCCGTACCCTGGAGCCCATTATCCAGGAAAGACAGAGGGGGAATGATATGAATAGTATGGTTAAAAAGATACTGAAACTTCTTCCAGTCGGGCTTGTTACCACAATCATTCGCATCATCGGACAGCCTGCTTGACATTACAAATATCTGCTACTACAGATAATGATACTTCTCTCTATTGCTTACCAGCAAAGAAATTGCCATCAACATCGTCACACATTCCGCAATTGGAACCGCAAGCCAAACGCCCATCACTCCGATCACCTCCGGCAGAAAAAACAAAAACAAAGTAAGAAAGCAAAACGTCCGCAGGAACGAAATGACAGCAGATAGTGTTCCATTAGAGAGTGCTGTAAACGCAGATGAGGAAAAAATATTCCATCCGCAGAACAGGAAACCGAACGGGAAGATAAGGAATCCCTCTCTTGCAATTTCGTAGACCTCTGTCCCTTCCGGTGAAAAAATGTTTACAAGCCATGAGCCTGCCGCCATTGAAAGAACAAATATGAGAATCGATACGATCCCGATAAAGCGCAGGCAAATATGAAAGACTGTCTTCAGCTCGGGATAGTTCTGACTGCCGTAATGGTAGCTGATAATCGGTGCTACCCCCATAGAAAAGCCTATGTAAAGGCTTGTTAAAAGGAATTGTGTGTAGATGATGATTGTAATCGCCGCGACTCCATTTTCCCCAAGCAGCCTGATCATAACCGCATTAAAAAGGAATGTTGTCACGGAAGCTGCTACCTGGCTCACCAGTTCAGAGCAGCCATTCGTACAGCTTTCCATTAATACCGCAGGACGAAAAACCGGTCTCTCAAACCGCATATTCCCCATTTCTTCCTTGGAATGTCCCAGAGGAAAACTTCCCTGCTGAGAATTTCCTATCCGAAAATTTCCTCTTAAGAAAAAGCAAATTCCTATGACCGCAGGGATGCAATATCCAATGCCCGTTCCAAGGGCGGAGCCGCTGATCCCCATTTCCAAAGATGCCATAAAAATATAATCCAACAGGACATTCATTGCCCCCGCACCAATAGAAAGCACCATACCAACCCTGGGACGTCCGGCTGTGATAATCAAATTCTGAAAAAGCACCTGCAGCATACTTGCCGGGGTAAAAATCAATAGAATCCCGAGATACTCTCTGCAATAACCAAAAAGCTGTTCACTTGCGCCCAAGCCTTTAATGATTTCATCGAGAAAGACCCTTCCCAGAATAACAATCATGATCCCAAGTACCACACCGCTCAGTACAATTAAGGTAAAGTCTTGTGAGGCCTCCTTTTCTTTGCCGGCCCCCATTTTACGGGCGATCACTGTGCTGCCGCCAGCCGCAAGCATTGTCCCGAGTCCTACAATAAGATTGATCACCGGAGTGACAATATTAATTGCGGACAGAGCATTTGTATCTACAAAACGTGCCGCCAATATCGTATCGCCTATGGTATAAAGTCCCATAAAAAGCATGGTGACCACAGAAGGCAGAGCAAATCGAAGCAGGGAGCGGATCGTAAAGTCTTGTGACAACGGGTTAATTTTCCTATCATTCATCTGAGGCATCCTCCCAATCCTTTCTCTGAAGGATAAAACGCTGTGTCGGATAGCCATATTCCATCAAAAGCTCTGCTTCCGTAAACCCCAATTCCCTGAAACTATCGCGATAACCGGGATCTGCCTTATCACCTTCACGGAATGTGGTCACGGAAATCCCTGTACCTTCTGTCAATAAGGAAAACGCTTTTTTCAGAAAAGCCTGTGTCATTCCCTGCGTTCGGTACTGCGGATGGATTCCTAAAAAGTCAATGCTCCCCGTTTCTGGGGTCAGCCCCATGGCACCGATTGCCAGCCCGCCGTCCGTTACAATCAACGCCCGGTTCTTATGGATACAGTCCAGGAGCCGCTCCCTGTAGGATTCCTCCTCCAGGCATGGGAAGCCGTCAATCACAAGCCTCACAAGATCAAGCCATCTTGGAATATCCTCCACTTTGGCAAAGCGAATCTCATGCTGCCATTCCACGCTTTGGTCTGCCGGCATAGGACAATCGTTTAAGACAAATCTTAACTGTAACGGATAAAATACCTTCTTCTCCCGGTACTGCCCAGGAGATTTCTTATACATGGATTTGAATACAGATGTGAAAGCCTGTTGACTCTGATATCCGGCAGCCAGAGCAATTTCTATCATCGGCTTATCAGAAAAGACAAGCAGCTTCGCTGCCTCAGTAAGCTGTCTGCGCTGTACATAGTCATGGATCGTCAAGCCGACGGTACGCGTAAATATCCGGTGCAGATGATATTTGGAATAATGCACCCCACCGGCAACAAGATCTAAATTCAACGGATCTGACAGGTGTGCTTCAATATAATCAATCGCAGCGTTCACCTTCTTAATATCATTTTGCATAACAGCGCCCTCCTTTCCCTGATAATGTATCAGAAAAATATCACGGAGTCTTCATCATTCTTGCGGTATGCATACGGCATGATCTGATAAGAAACCTAAAAAATACCCCGATTATACTTTATTTGCGCGAATACCATCATACCTATCCCTATTACAAACGCAATACCAAAAGGAGTGCCGCTCTTATTCCAATCCGTAAACGCGCCAGCCACGCCGGAGACTGCTATCCCAATCCCTATCACAATCATCGCCTTCCCCATAATGCCTGTATATGCCTTTTTATCCTTTTCTTTCACTTTCGTATAATGGTAATCATGTATCACATTAATCTTTTCTTTCTTCCATAGCAGATATCCCAAATACAAAAATAACGCGCTGCACGCTCCCATGATGATCAGAAACAGTATGTCCTCCATATCATCTCTCCTTCCGTACCAATGCAACCTGTCCCTCTGTTTCCCGTCATTGCCGTCGTTCTTTCCTGCATATCATTCTACCCTTTTTTATGCAGAGAATCAAGGATTCCATATCCCGGCAAATGAGCAGGCCAATTGTCGGATTATCATTTGCTGTGCGAATGATTTCATTTACCGCATTCACATAGAAATTCAGCTTCCCAGTGAACTCAGGCTCAAATGTCAAGCAGGAAACGCGTCATATGATGCTCCAATGCCGTCTCAAGCTCTTGCTCATCGTAATCCTCCGGAAGTGTGAGAAATCCCAGATCATAGTTGCTTTTTGTCAATTCCTGAGCCAGTTTCCCCTGTGGAAGCGGGAGACGAGCCATGTAATTCGTTACAGCAGCTCCAGCGGCATGGAAGAGATCTGAGCGTACATTGTCATCAAGTGCTCTTCGGCTCCAGCCGTTTTCTATCGTTCGTTGAATATAAAATAAAGCTTCCTTTGCTGTTTTGCATTTCTGAATAATTAAAACATGATGCATCCATGGCACATAACCAAACACATCAGGGAATGATAATTCTGAATCAAGCTGCTTCAGTTTCTGTCTTTGTTTTTCTGAAGCAATTTGCTTGGGTATTACTACCCCTTTTTCCCATGTTTCTTCAGCACGGCGCAGCACTAAATCCCTGCCAAGCTGCCAGTTAAACAAAAGCTGTTCCGAATTCACCTGAACAGCAGCTTATCCCCCGTATGCATTGGCATCTGCATTGATAGAGATGCTTCAAAAAATCTTGGAACTCCGAATCAAACAGAAGTTCTCCCCGATACATGAGAGATTCCCTTTAAGCGAAATACATCATAATATATATCCTTAATTGATCCATATCTGTCCCATACTCTTTCTTGAATAGCTGATGAAACAGTTTAGCAACACACAATAGCTATTCCAAAGAAGGGAAACGACAAATCTGTCACAACCCTATAAAGGGAAAAGTGGTGAGGCAATACCTCTACGGTAATACAAAATATATGCAGTTTTCACGTCATGCTAACCAGTTTTTACGGATTACGTGGAAAAACTTTTGAAATTTCAGAAGTTTTTTGTTATACTACTAATAAAAAGGAGGCCTGCCATATGATTATCCGACCGCAATATCTGAATACGTTGAGAACCTTCCGTGATGTTCCGCTTGTTAAAATCCTTGCAGGTATCCGGCGCTGCGGCAAATCCACCATTCTGGATATGCTGCGGGATGATCTGATAGAAAGCGGCGTTGCCGCAGATCACATTATCAGTATGCGCTATACATCGGAGGATGTTCCGGATGAAATGACCGATAAGGATATGTACCGCCATATTAAAGAGCGAATGACCGACGGCGGACGCTTCTACCTTCTGTTAGATGAGGTACAGGAAATCGACGGATGGGAGAAGGCCGTCAACAGCCTGCTTGAGAATGCCAATACCGATATCTATATAACCGGCTCCAACTCGAAGTTAATGTCGGGCGAAATTTCCACTTATTTAACGGGACGCTACCTCTCCATTCCGGTCTATACCCTATCCTTTGCCGAATACCTGGAATTCAAGAATTCCGACCCCCGTTCTCCGAAGGAGCTGTTAAACGAGTATCTGAGGCTGGGAGGATTTCCGATTGTGGCGCTTGGTCACTTTGATGAACGCTCCGCTTATCAGATTGTAGAAGGAATCTATCATTCCGTCATTACCAGCGATATTACAAGGCGGCACAATATTTCGAACTTTGATTTGTTCAACCGGGTAGTAAGATATATTGTTGAAAATGTCGGCAAGACCTTTTCAGCCAATGCCATTGCGAAGTTTCTTAAAAACGAAGGACGATCCCTGTCTGTGGAAGCGGTTTATAACTATTTGAACTGGCTTGAAAAGGCATTCGTCATCTACCGCTGCAGGCGATATGACTTGCAGGGAAAGTCCGTACTGAAAACACAGGAGAAATTCTATCTGGCAGACCCATCCCTGAAATACTGCATCATGGGCTTCAACCCGAAGTCAATAGCCGCCATGCTGGAAAACATCGTATATTTTGAGCTTCGCCGGAGAGGCTATGAAGTCTATATCGGGAAAAATGAGACGAAGGAGATCGATTTTGCAGCAGTCAGACGTGACGAGCGGATTTACGTTCAAGTATGCCGCAATCTGCCGGAAGCGTCCGATCGGGAAGTGGCTAATCTTCTTGAGCTTAAAGACCACTATCCGAAATATGTAGTAACACTGGACGAGCTTGCTGCCGGAAATATCAATGGCGTTAAAATTGTGCATCTGGCGGATTTCCTGCTGGGGGATCTTTAATTGGCGCCGCCAAGACAATCCCGGCGCTGCCGGAACAGTCCCGGCGTTTCCAGAACAGACGAATTTGTCCGCCCCGATTCAACCAATCAGGGCGGACAATGGAGGCATCCCTATTCATGCTCCCGACGAACCATTTCTGCCAGTTCCAGAGCTGTTTCGATTAAGCTTTTCAGAAATATTTTTTGCTTCCCCACAGGTTACTCTTCTTCAGATCCACATATTCGTTGTAGGCACGTTCCAGAATCTGCTTCTCGTTCGTGAACTTCAGCATATGATACGCCTCGTGAAACTTGTAATAGCCGGAGTCCATAAAGTATTCCTCTCTCTGCGGCTTGGAATAATAGCTCTCCGCCATCATCAGATACCAGTGGACATCCTTCATGACCGTGTTCTGGGGCGTATTGAACGTGTACTGACTCTTCCCGACGTACTTGATGATCGAAGCGGATACCCCAGTCTCCTCAAGCACCTCTCGAATTGCTGTTTCTTTATACTCTTCCCCGTCTTCCACCGTACCCTTCGGCAGAACCCACCCTTCATACTTGTTCTTGTAATTCTTGTAAAGCAGCAAAATCTTCCCTCTAAATATAACTACACCGCCACAGCTCGTTGCTTCAATCATCGCAATTCCTCCTGCTATATGGTGTGTCCTCTAAAACTGATACTAGTATACAGCATTTGGGAATGATTTTCAATATGAAATGTTGAATTCTTCACTCATACCGAATCCTCAGGCTCCAGGAAGTCCATCAAAGAGATCTGATTCGATTTCGGAAGTCCCGCAAGGATCCCAAGATCCACCATCAAATCGATAATCGTCTGGCTGACCTTGGTCCGCGTCCGAAAGTCATCGAGCGAGAGGAACGGCCCCTCTGCCGCCGCCTCCACCACGGCATCCGCCGCCTTATCGCCAAGTCCCTCAATTGTGCTGAGCGCAGGCATCAGCTTGCCGTCTATAATCTGGAACTTGTGCGCCGCCGCCCGGTAGATGTCAATGGGAAGGAATTCAAATCCCCTGGCGTACATCTCCTGTACGATCTTCATATCCTTCAGTGTCGCCTGCTCCTTCTGGCTCAGTTCATTTGCACGCCTCTTATAATCCGCCATATGCCGAAGCAGGACATTCTTTCCTAACGCCATCAGCTCATAGCTGAAGGAAGTCGCCCGGATGCTGAAGAATGCCGCATAGTACGCAAGCGGGTAATACACCTTGAAGTACGCAATCCGGAATGCCATCATAACATAAGCCGCCGCGTGCGCCTTCGGGAACATATACTGGATCCGCTTGCACGACCAGATATACCAGTCCGGCACGCCGTTGGCAAGCATCTCCGTCTCCATCTCTTCGGTCAGACCCTTGCCCTTACGGACGCTTTCCATAATCTTGAATGCGTGTCCGGGCTCTACTCCCTTTCCAATCAGATAGATCATGATATCATCCCGCGTACAGATTGCGGTACTCAGCGTACATTTCCCCTCCGCGATCAACGTCTGCGCGTTGCCTGTCCACACGTCCGTTCCGTGGGATAATCCTGAGATCCGCACCAGATCCGAAAAATTCCTCGGCTTTGTGTCCTTGAGCATCTGCATAACGAAGTCCGTTCCCATCTCCGGCACGCCAAGACTCCCCAGATCACAGCCGTCCAGGTCCTCCGGCTCTACGCCCAGGGCACTGGTATTTAAGAACAGCGACAATACCTTCTCATCATCGAAGCGGATGGTTTTCGCATCCACCCCGGTCAGATCCTCCAGCATACGAATCATGGTCGGATCATCGTGCCCGAGGATATCGAGCTTAAGCAGGTTATGATCAATCGAATGATAATCAAAATGCGTGGTGATGGTCTTGCTTGTCATATCATTGGCCGGACGCTGCACGGGCGTGAAGGAATAAATTTCCTCCCCGTGCGGCAGAACCACAATGCCGCCCGGATGCTGTCCTGTGGTTCTTCGAACGCCGACGCACCCGGACGCGATCCGCTCCACCTCCGCCCTTCTCATATGAATCCCGTGCTCCTCGTTGTATTTCAGCACATATCCATAGGCGGTCTTATCCGCGAGCGTTCCGATGGTTCCTGCCCGGAAGGTATGTCCCTTCCCGAAAATGACCTCCGTATAATCATGCGCCTTGCTCTGATATTCCCCCGAAAAGTTCAGATCGATATCCGGTTCCTTATCCCCGTTAAATCCAAGAAAGGTCTCGAACGGAATATCATGCCCATCCTTCAAAAGCGGCTTGCCGCAGACCGGACAGAGCTTATCCGGCATATCGCAGCCGCTGCTCCCCGCATATTGCTTCACCTCCTCGGAATCAAAGTCCGAATAGAAGCAGTTGGTACAGTAATAATGAGCGGGAAGCGGGTTCACCTCCGTAATTCCGGACATCGTGGCAACGAAGGAGGAGCCGACGGATCCTCTTGAGCCGACCAGATAGCCGTCGGCATTCGATTTCCACACCAGCTTCTGCGCAATAATATACATCACCGCGAATCCGTTTGAGATGATGGACTTCAGCTCATGCTCCAGCCGCTTTGACACCGGCTCGGGAAGATTGGGGCCGTACATCGCGTGTGCCTTATCGTAGCAGATCCTGCGCAGCGTCTGATCGGAATTCTCAATCACAGGCGGGCATTTGTCCGGTCTTACCGGGGATATTTTCTCAATCTGATCCGCAATCCGGTTCGTGTTCGTGATTACGACTTCTTCCGCCTTTTCGCGTCCAAGGTATTCGAATTCCTTCAGCATCTCCTCCGTTGTGCGAAAATACAGAGGCGCCTGATTATCTGCGTCCTTATATCCCTTTCCCGCCATAATGATGCGGCGGTATACCTCATCCTCCGGATTCAGGAAATGCACATCGCAGGTTGCGACAACCGGCTTGCCGAATTCCTCGCCCAGCTCGACAATTCGCCGGTTTATCTGAATCAGATCCTCGTCGCCTGATACATCCGTCCGGTCGCTTTCAATCATAAAGCGGTTATTGCCGAGCGGCTGAATTTCAAGATAATCATAGAACTCGGCCAGCCGGTTAATCTCGGCCTGGGACTCATTCCTCAAGATGGCCTGATACAGCTCTCCCGCCTCACAGGCAGTTCCAATCAGAAGCCCTTCCCGATTCTCGATGAACAGGCTCTTTGGAATTCTCGGTCTCTTGTTATAGTAATCAATGTGAGACAGGGAAACCATCTTATACAGGTTCACGCGTCCCGTATCATTCTTACACAGCAAAATAGCATGATAGGTCGGCATTTTCTTGATCACATCGGGCGAAAGCTTTTCCAGGCTCTTAATTCCGGACAGCGAAGTAATCCCCTTTTCCTTCAACATTTTAACGAAGGCTACAAAGATTTCCGCCGTCGCTCCCGCGTCGTCTACCGCGCGGTGATGATTCTCAAGGGAAACATGCAGTGCCCTGGCAACGGTATTCAGCTTGAAGTTATTCAACTCAGGCAGGAGTACTCTGGCGAGTCCCACAGTATCCACAACCGTGAATTCACACGGCAGGGAAAGCATCTCCGCCTTCTTCGTCAGGAATCCCACATCGAATCCCGCGTTATGCGCGACCAGAATACACCCCTCACAGAATGCAAGGAATTCGGGCAGACGTTCTTCAATCGTTCCCGCCCCCATCACCTGCTCGTCCGTAATCCCCGTCAGCTTTACAATCTCCGCAGGAATCGGAACCTTTGGATCAATAAAGGTGCTGAACTTCTCCGTAATCTGCCCGCCGCAGACCTTCACCGCCCCGATTTCGATGATATGATCCTTCACCGGGCCAAACCCGGTTGTCTCAATGTCGAATACAACGTAAGAAGCATCCAGGGTCTGTCCCCGATCTCCGGTTACGATATCCTTCACATCATCCACCAGATACGCTTCCATCCCGTAGATGACCTTGAATTCCTTCGCCCTCTTTAACATCTCCTCATCGTCCTTGTAATCCTTCGGATTAATCGCGTGAGACGCATCCGGGAAGGACTGCACCACCCCGTGATCCGTAATGGCAATGGCCTTATGCCCCCATTTGAAAGCGGTCTTGACCAGAGTCTTCGCATCCACCACCGCGTCCATATCGCTCATCATCGTATGGGCGTGGAGCTCAACCCTCTTTACCTCGCTGCGATCGGTCCGCCGGACGGTGAAATCGCTGATGGTCTTGATCCCTGTTACCGAACCGATGGACAGCTCATGGTCATAGCGATCTAAGAGCGCCATTCCCTTTAGCTTTACAAATGCCCCCGGCTTCAGGGCGCCCTTCATCTGCCCGGCCTGTTCGGTTTTCGCGAAGATCTTAACCAGGATGGTATCGGTGAAATCCGTCACCGCGAAGATCATCAATGTCTTATCCCCGCTTTTCAGCTCCCTGTCCTCCAAGCTTAAGATCTTGCCTCGGATTATCACTTCTCCGATCTCATCCTGAATCTCCGATATGGGAATTGGCTCCCCTTCAAAGTTCCGGCCGTAGATCACGCTTGGATCATCCGGGAGCTTCCTGCGGGAGAACTTCCGATCCCTTTCCGTACCCGCATCATAGGACGTTCCCTTCCGATCCCCGACTGCGGCTCCCTTCTGTGCGCCGCCCCGTTCGGACGCCGGACGTTTCTCCGGTACCGGATGACCGGACGCTGTTCCATCCCCCGTTT
>CALWGS010000260.1 GCA_944380155.1 uncultured Lachnospiraceae bacterium | reverse complement strand
CGGATATATTGTGGGACGGGAGGAATATGTGGAGAACGCGGCCTTCCGCCTGACCTCTCCCGGGCTTGGGAAGGAGGTCGGCGCGACCCTGGGGCTGAACCAGACGTTCTATCAGGGGCTCTTTCTTGCGCCCACTGTTGTCGCAGGCGCTTTGAAGGGAGCCATCTTTGCCGCGAACCTTTATGAATCTCTCGGATATCCCGTGATTCCTAATGGTTCGGAATCCAGACACGATATTATCCAGGCCGTTACCCTGAAATCCCCCGAAGCCGTTATTGCGTTCTGTAAGGGGATTCAGGCCGCGGCGCCTGTGGACAGCTTCGTTACCCCGGAGCCGTGGGCAATGCCGGGATATCACTCGGATGTCATTATGGCAGCCGGGGCCTTCGTGCAGGGATCTTCCATTGAGCTGTCCGCCGATGCCCCGATTGAACCGCCTTATGCGGTCTATTTCCAGGGCGGTCTTACCTGGTATCACGCAAAGTTCGGAATTATGATGTCACTTCAGAAGCTGTATGAGGAGAATCTCATTGCGCTGTAGCGGATGGCAGATAAAAAATTCTTAATAGATTTGAGGTGTACAAATACGATCCGGTGTGTTAGAATGTAGTGTGATATGGACTACCATTATGTCTGATCCTGTTCCTGGAGAGAGAATAGGAGGATGTGTGGAGATCAGGGAGAAGGACTATCTGACGACAAAGGAGCTTCCGGAGTCGGAACGCCCCTATGAGAAATGTGAACGCTTCGGCGCCCAGGTGCTTTCGGACGCCGAGCTTCTTGCCGTCATTATCCGAAGCGGCGCCAAACGGGAGCGCTCCTGTGATTTGGCAGCAAGAATCTTAAGCCTGTCCGATACCAGGCCCGGACTGAAGGGCCTGAATTATCTGACGCGGAACGATTTAATGAAGCTGAAGGGAATCGGCAGGGTGAAGGCCGTCCAGCTTCTGTGCGTTGTGGAGCTTGCCCGCAGAATGGCCAGGGCAAAGGGAGAAGAGCTGTTAAAGTTTGCGTCTCCGGATGCGGTTGCGGCCTGTTACATGGAAGGGATGCGCCATCTCACCAGGGAGGAATCCGTGGTTCTGTTCCTGGATGCGAAAAACCGCAGGCTGTCGGACATGGTGATTGCAACCGGCACGGTCAATGCCTCCATTATGGCTCCCAGAGAGATTTTTCTGAATGCCCTGGAGAGGGGGGCCGTAGGGATTATTCTGATTCATAATCATCCAAGCGGCGACCCCGAGCCGAGCAGCGAGGATGTCGCGGTAACCAGGCGGATTCGGGATGCCGGCAATTTGATCGGCATACGCCTCATGGATCATATCATTATTGGAGATAATATCTATGTAAGCTTCAAAGAAAAAGGGTTATTGTAACGGAAGGAGAAAGAGCATGGCATCGAAAGTATTTGGAATCGATTTTGGAACCAGTTCCATAAAAATATATAAAAAGAACGACGGCGTTGTATTCAGCCAGAAGAACGTGATCGCGATATCGAAGGGAAGAAAGGTTCTGGCGATCGGAGACGAGGCATTTGAAATGTTTGGGAAGGCTCCGGATGATATTGCGGTTACCTGGCCTGTGAAGAACGGCGTCATCGCGGATATTGCCAGTATGCTGGCGCTTTTGAATCATGCTCTTTCCCAGGTTGCAAAGTCCACCGGCAAATTAGGGGGCGCGGAATTCATCGTTGCGGCGCCGAACGATATTACAGAAGTCGAGAAACGCGCCTTCTTCGATCTGGTAGCCAGCTCCTCCGTTAAGCCCAAGAGGATCCGGATTGTCGAGAAACCGATTGCGGATGCGTTAGGGGCGGGACTTGATGTGACGAATGCGCATGGTGTGATGACCGTGAATATCGGCGCCGATACGACGGAGGTTTCCATTATATCGCTGGGCGGAATTGTCTTAAGCAAGCTGATTCCAGTCGGAGGCAATAAGATTGATGAAGCGTTGATTGGGTGCGTGAAGAAGAAGTACAATCTTGTAATCGGCGCCAAGACAGCCGAGACGATTAAGAAGGCGCTTGCCAGCGCGGTTCCCTGTGAAGAGGAATTCATCAGCGTATATGGCAGGGATGTTGTGACCGGACTTCCCAAGGAGATGCGAATCAGCTCGGATTTTGTCTATGATTCGACCGTGGAATATCTCTATAATATTGTGGATGCCGTCCGCCAGATTCTTGAAAGGACGCCGCCGGAGATTTCTTCCGACATTATTGACTCCGGAGTGTATATTACAGGAGGCTCGGCCAATATCAAAAATATCGATCAGCTGATGAAGAAGGAGACGGATCTGAATATTAATATCTGTGAAGATGCGGCGAACACGGTTGTGAACGGCCTTGGCAAGGTGATTGAGAACGAAGCTCTTTCCTCTCTGGCCTTTACGCTTAAGCAGACCTATTACGGAACCTGACGGGAAAGGGAGTTGAGGAATGAGGAAGAAGAAATTCCCCGTGAATCCGAAGCATTTCCTGATTGTCCTGGGCGGGCTCTGCTGTCTTCTTATGATTGGGTCATTCCGGTTCTCAGAGCAGTTTGCCCCGCTTAAGACGGCAGTCGGCAACGCGATTGCCCCGATGCAGAAGGGGATCAACACAGTAGGACGGTATATTGCCGACCAGCTTGATATCCTCTCGGGAATTCAGGAGCTGCTTGACGAGAACGCGGCGCTCAAGGAGGAGATTGCGGCCCTTTCTTATGAGAATGAGATTCTCAGACAGGATCAGTATGAACTGGATAATCTGCGGGAACTGTATAACCTCGGACAGAATTACTCCGATTATCCGATGGTGGCCGCCCGGATCATCAGCAAGGAGCCCGGGAACTGGTATCATATGTTCACGATAGACAAAGGGGCAGAAGACGGACTTGCGGTCGATATGAATGTGATTGCAGGCAACGGGCTGGTGGGCCTGATTACAGAGGTTGGAAAGAATTATGCGGTGGTCCGTTCGATTATCGATGACAGAAGCAGTGTAAGCGGAATGTTCTTAAGCAGCTCGGATACCTGCATTGTGAGCGGTGATCTGACCCTGATGAACGAGGGACTGATTCGCGTTGAAGCAATCAGCTCGGCGGCCGATATATCGGATAACGATGAAGTAGTGACCTCGCACATCAGCGACAAGTATCTTCAGGGCATTCTGATTGGATATATCAGGGATATTGAGCTGGATTCCAATAATATGACATACAACGCCTATTTGATCCCCGCGGTGGATTTTGCCCATCTGGAGGATGTCCTTGTGATTACCCAGATTAAGGAACCTTTACAGCCGCTTGACGATGCAGAGGAAGCGCAGGAGGAGACTGCATCGGGGGAGGAGAGTTCGGAGGAAGACACATCGTCTGAATGAATTCAGGGAGGAAAGGAAACAGATTCGTGATACGCTGTATATTAATACTGATTGAAATTGTGATATGTTTTCTTCTGCAGACGGCCGTATTTCCGGCCCTTGCCTTCGCGGGCATTGTGCCCGACCTGCTTATGACCGTTGTCGCGGCCAATGCATATACGCGCGGAAGAATCACGGGGATGCTCACCGGCCTTGCCTGCGGTCTGCTGGTTGATTGCTGTTACGGAAGCATTATAGGGCTGTACGGCCTGCTCTATATGGTGACAGGATATTTGTGCGGCTGCGTGGTCCGCTTCTACGCTTCGGATGATTATACCATTCCCATCCTTCTGACTGCTGCCGGAGAGTTTTTTTATTGTGTCCTGTACTATGCCGCGGAATATCTGCTGCGCGGCCAGTTACAGTTCGGCGCGTATTTCATGCAGATTATTCTGCCCAGGATTTTATACACGGTGGTTGCCGCGGTGCCGGTATATCGCGGAATCAACAGTCTCCATCTTCGCCTGTGGAGCAGAGAGCATAAGGAGGAATAGGCTTGCTCGATACGTTATTTGATAAAATAAAACAATTCCTTTCTTCAAGGATATGGCCGATTATTGTGGTATATATTGTGCTGGTATCCATTATTGTACACAGGCTCTTTGTCCTGCAGATTGTAGAAGGACAGGAAATTGTGGAGCAGCAGGAGTATCTGACTTTAAGAACCCGGTATACCTCAAGTACCAGAGGGAATATCTACGATCGGAACGGGGTACTTCTGGCAGAGAATGAACTCATTTATTCGATTGTTCTTGAGAACAGCGCGGAACTCGAAACAAACGACGAGAAGAACGCGATGATATATAAGCTGATTACGCTTCTGGAACGATATGGCTATGAACTCGAGATGGATTTCGCGATTGAACTTGATGAGGAGGGGAACGCGGTCTTTAATGTGGAGGGCACGGCAGAGCTTCGGTTCAAGAAGGAAGCAATGGGACTTCGGGCCATCAGCAATCTGACGGAGGAGGAGGCCGCGATGACTGCGGAGGAAGTGTTTGAATTCCTGTGCAGCGGGAATCAGAAATACGGTTCCATGTATGGAATCTCCGACAGTTATACGAAAGAAGAGAAGCTGAAGATCATGACTGTCCGCTTCGGGCTGTTCACGCTCTATCCCCAGTATTCCCAGCTTACCGTCTGTTCGGACGTATCGCTTGAGATGGTTGCAGCCATTCAGGAGAATCGGGCGGATCTGGCAGGCGTGGAGGTTGTGCAGCAGACGGTCCGCAAATATAACGACGCTCTGTATTTTGCCCATGTTCTGGGGTACACAGGTCTGATTACTTCGGAGGAGCTTGAGTCCATGAACGAGGGGAGGAGCGAGGATGAGCTCCTCTATACCAGCAGCGACTATATTGGGAAGACAGGACTTGAGAGATCACAGGAGGAATATCTTGCGGGAATCAAAGGGGTGGAAACGATTTCCATCAATGATTCGGGAAGGATTGTGGATATTCAGGTGGAGACAGAGCCGGTTGCGGGAAATGATCTGTATCTGACGCTTGACCGGGATCTGACAGTTGCGGTCTATCACCTTCTGGAGAAGAATATTGCAAGCGTACTTGTTTCGAAAATCAACAACAGCATGAGCTATGGCCAGAAGGGTACGAATGCTGCATATATTGAGATCCCGATTTACGAGGTGTATAACGCCCTGATTGACAATAATGTGATTGATATTGACGCGTTCACGGACGAAGATGCCAGCGAGCTTGAGCGCACGGTGTATTCCTATTTCGAGTCAGAGCAGCAGGATGTGTTTGGGCGGCTGCTGTCCCTTCTTGCCGCGGACAGTACGACATCGAATGCGGCGGCCGGAGAGGAGATGGAAGAATATCTCGACTATGTCTATTCTTTGCTTGGGACGAACGGCGTGCTGCTGACTTCGGAAATCGACAGGGAGGATCCGGTTTATCTGGAGTATACGGAGGATGAGAGGAGCTTGAGCTCTTTTCTGCAGTATGCTATTACAAAGAACTGGATTGAGCTTTCCGTTCTGGATGTGGGAGATACGTATTACAGTACGGGAGAGCTGTATGAGAAGCTCCTGGATTATACCATGGGGCTTTTGGCAGGTGACGGAACTTTGGACAAAATGATTTACCGCGCTCTGTTTTTTTCAAGAAATTTGAGCGGAAGAGAAATTTGTCTTTTATTATTTGACCAGGGTGTGATAGAATATAATGAGGACGATGAGACACGTCTCAGAAACGGAAGTCTGTCTCCGTATACCTTTATGATTGAGAAGATAACTAATCTGGAGATAACACCTGCACAGCTTGCGCTGGAGCCGTGCAGCGGCTCCGTTGTCGTAACGGATGTCAATACCGGAGATGTTCTTGCTATGGTATCCTATCCGAGCTATGATAACAATATGCTTGCGAATAAGATTGACTGGGAGTATTATTCCGGGCTTCTTGAGGATGCTTCCACGCCGTTAACCAACCGTGTGACTCAGCAGGGAACCGCGACCGGTTCTACGATTAAGCCTTTGATTGCCATAGCCGGTGTGCTTGACGGAGTGATATCGGTGAATGAGCAGATACGGGATTTGAGCATATTTACCAAGATTGTGCCGTCTCCGAGGTGCTGGGCATATCCGAGCTCCCACGGACTGGTTAACATCACGAGGGGAATCGCGCATTCCTGCAACTATTTCTTCTATGAGGTGGGATATCGGATGGCAACGGATGAGAACGGAAATTACAGCGATTCCCTGGGGCTTTCCCGCCTTGCGGAATACGCGGCTATGTTTGGCTTTGATTCCACATCCGGCGTCGAGATTTCCGAAGCGGAGCCTCATATTTCCACGACGGATGCGGTGCGCTCCTCGATTGGTTATTATCATAGCTTTACGCCGATCCAGATTGCGAGATATGCCACAACCCTGGCGAACCGCGGAACATGCTATAACCTGACACTGATTGATAAGGTAGTGGATAAGGACGGCAATGTCGTGTTGGACAATCAGGCAACTATTTACAACGAGCTGACCGAAGTATCGGACGCTACCTGGGATAAGGTAGCGGAAGGAATGTATCAGGTTGTGAACCGTTCCGGAAGCGCGTTGGCCGGTGTGTTCTCTGATTTGAGCGTGAATGTGGCCGGCAAGACCGGTACCGCACAGGTCAGCCTGAATTATCCGCATCATGCGCTGTTCATATCCTACGCACCATACGAGGCGCCCGAGATCAGCGTGACTGTGGTCATGCCGAACGGTTATTCATCGAGCAATGCGGCTCAGCTTGGTTATGATGTAATGGCCTATTATTTTGACGGAGTGGATGCCGAGGAGCTGTTAAGCGGTGATGTTACGGCAGAAAACGTTACCATATCCAATATTTCAGATTAAGCGAGGTACCAGGAACATGAAACATGCGGTAATGATTAAGGGGACAACCTATGGAATCGTTGTAGTACTCGATCCGGAGGTTCCTTTTGAGGAACTGAAGAAGGAGGTCGCTGCCAAGTTCAGCGAGTCTTCCAGCTTTTTCGGCAATGCCAGAATGGCGTTAAGCTTTGAAGGGCGTCCTCTGACCAACGACCAGCAGGCGGAGATCCTTGATGTGATTACAGAAAATACCGAGTTATCCATTGTGTGTATTATCGAGAATAACCCCGAGAGGGATGAGCTTCTGAAGAAGACGATCGATGAGAGGCTGATGGAGCTGAACCACGCAACCGGACAGTTTTATAAAGGAAATCTCCGTTCGGGACAAGTTCTTGAGACAGAGACCAGTATTATTGTAATCGGCGATGTGAATCCGGGAGCGAGCATTGTTTCCAAAGGCAATATTGTAATCCTGGGCTCTTTGAAGGGAACCGCATTTGCCGGTGCGTCCGGGAATGAAGATGCGTTCGTTCTTGCGCTTGACATGGCTCCGGTCCAGATTCGGATTGCGGACACCATTGCCCGCTCTCCCGATAAACCTGCCAGGGAAGGCGCCAGGGAACCGAAGGTTGCGTTCCTGGAGGACGGCAATATCTATATCGAGCCTCTGGGACGCAAGACAATCCGTGATTTACGGCTGTAATGTCATGTGAACCGGGTTAACTGCATGGTTATACCATGATGATTATAGATTATAGAGAGAATTTTGGAGGAAAATTGTATGGGTGAAGTTATTGTAATCACATCAGGAAAGGGCGGGGTTGGGAAGACAACCACAACCGCCAATGTCGGAACCGGGCTTGCCAAGCTGGACAAGAAGGTTGTGCTGATTGATACGGATATAGGACTGAGAAATCTGGATGTCGTGATGGGACTGGAGAACCGGATTGTCTACAACCTTGTTGATGTGATTGAGGGGAATTGCCGCATTAAGCAGGCCCTGATTAAGGACAAGCGGTATCCCAATCTTTATCTGCTTCCTTCCGCGCAGACCAGGGACAAGACGGCGGTGAACCCGGAGCAGATGAAAAAGCTCTGTGACGAGCTGAGGGATGAATTTGATTACATACTGATGGATTGTCCGGCAGGAATCGAGCAGGGATTCCGGAATGCGATTGCAGGAGCGGACCGCGCCCTTGTTGTAACAACTCCGGAGGTATCCGCGGTGCGGGATGCGGACCGTATTATCGGACTTCTGGAGGCGAATGAAATCCGCCGTACCCATTTGATTGTCAATCGTCTGCGCATGGATATGGTCAGACGGGGAGATATGATGTCCAGTGATGATGTGGTTGAAATCCTTGCCGTTGATTTGATTGGAATTGTTCCTGACGATGAGAATATCGTAATCTCGACGAACCAGGGCGAACCCCTGGTCGGCAGTGATTCCATGGCCGGCAAAGCCTATATGAACATATGCCGGCGTGTCATGGGAGAGGATGTGCCTTTCCTGGATTTGAACGGCAGGCGAAATCTGCTCCAGAGGCTTGGTGACATATTCAGGAAGAATTAAGGAGGAATGGAGTATGGGTTTTGCGGATTTTTTCAGAAGAAAATCATCGGGTAATGTAGCGAAGGATCGATTAAAGCTGGTTCTGGTGTCAGATCGCGCGGGCTGCTCACCGGAGATTATGGAGCAGATAAAGAATGATATTATTCAGGTGATATCAAAATATGTTGAGATTGATTTGGATGGTCTTGACATTAAGATCACGCAGGAACCGGACGGGAATAACGGGACAGTGCCTGCATTGTTCGCCAATATTCCGATTAAGGAAATGAGGACAAAGAAGCTGTAGCCTTTCTTTTTTCCGGTTTTATGCAGGAAGAATGAGAGAAATATGTTCAAGTTTAAGAATTATAATTTTAAGCAATATGGATATTCGCTTCTGGTACTTGTATTGATACTGGGGGGAATCGGAGCCTATCTGATCAACCTGGTTCAGGCGGCAGGATCGAATCTGGCTCAGAGGCAGGTGCTGGGACTTGTAATCGGGATATTTGCAGCAGTAATTGTATCGCTGGTGGATTATCACTTCATATGCAGGCTGTTCATCCCGATGTATGTGGTGAATCTGGTTCTGCTGCTGATGGTGAAGTATTCTCCCTTTGTGGAAGGCTCTTATGATGCACAGCGATGGCTCCGATTTGGAAGTATTGTCTTCCAGCCGTCTGAGCTTACCAAGCTGATTATGATCCTGTTTATGGCGCAGTATTTTTCCCTGTGCCAGAGGAGCATCAACAAGCTTGCAACGTTTCTCGGAGCATGTGTGTTGATGGGGATCCCGACTTACATGATATTTGATCAGCCTCACCTTTCTACGGCGCTGGTTTTGGTGTTTATTTTCGCCGTACTGTACTTTGCGGCAGGGTTAAGCTACAAGATTATTGTTCTGATTCTGTCGATTGGCGTACCGATCTTTGTTGCCCTGTTCTGGTATATCCAGCAGGATTTCCAGATCCTTCTGACGGAATATCAGCAGGGGAGAATTCTGTCGGTCCTGAATCCGGAGCAGTATCCGGAGCTGATATACCAGCAGTCCAATTCTGTGCAGGCGATCGGATCCGGACAGCTCTATGGGAAGATCCTGAGCGGAGAGACGGGGACGTTGGGCTCCTCCTATGTTCCGGTTGTGGAAAGTGATTTTATCTTTTCCGTGGTGGGAGAGGCGTTCGGCTTCTTCGGATCCTGTGTGGTAATCGGCCTGCTGGTTCTGATTATCATTCAGTGCATGTTTGTTGCGAAGAATGCCGCGGATTACCTGGGCATGCTGATTGCTGTCGGTATATCCTCCATGTTTATGATACAATTATTTGTGAATGTCGGTGTGGCAACCCAGATATTACCCAATACCGGAACACCATTTCCGTTCTTGAGCAGCGGATTGAGTTCGCTCTTGAGCAGTATGGTGTCCATAGGGGTGATACTGAATATAAAACTTCAATCGAAGAAAGCGAGGAGGTAATTCTATATGAATATTGGGCTGATTGCGCATGACTCCAAGAAGAAGCTGATGCAGAACTTCTGCATTGCCTACCGTGGGATTTTAAGCAAGCATGAGCTTTACGCAACAGGGACGACCGGACGTCTGATCGAGGAAGCGACGAATCTGAATGTCCATAAGTATCTTGCGGGACATCTCGGCGGGGAGCAGCAGATGGGTTCGCAGATCGAACACAATGAGATTGATCTGGTTATCTTTCTTCGTGAACCGCTCAAGCCGAAGGGGCATGAGCCGGATGTGAATAACGTAGTCCGCCTGTGTGATATTCACAATATTCCCCTCGCTACGAACCTGGCCACCGCGGAGCTTTTGATCAAAGCTCTCGAGAGAGGGGATCTCGACTGGCGCGAGATCTTCAAGGCCTGATTACTATTACGACAGAAAGACTGGTGTACAATTTGAAAAAGAAGTTTACAGCTGTTATCATGCTGGCGGCGGTGTGGATTGGAACCGCCGGCTGCGCGGGATCTTCCCCCGCGCTCCTTTCTTACACGGATACCGATATTTATAACAGCTATGACATCATGAATTACACGGATACCGTGGTATCCGATCTGTCAGGAGAGCAATTCTGTATCGTAACAGAGGAACAGAATCATATGATAGACGAAGCGATCACGGCTCCTTCCGTCCTCCTGGCGGGAGTTGACAGCAATGAGGTTATTTTCGC
>CALWGS010000259.1 GCA_944380155.1 uncultured Lachnospiraceae bacterium | reverse complement strand
TCGCCGTACACGGCATGACGCTGACCATCACAATATCCTTTGGATCAATCCCCATCTTCTCTGCATAGTAGGTCTTTGCCGTAGCTCCGAACATCTGCTGAGGAGACTTGCAGGAAGAAAGGTTTTCCGTCATATCCGGGAAATAATGCTCGCAGTATTTAATCCATCCGGGAGAGCAGGAGGTAATCATCGGCAGTACGCCTCCGTTCTGAACGCGGTCCAGGAACTCCGTTGCTTCCTCCATAATGGTTAAGTCGGCGGCAAAATCCGTATCGAATACTTTGGCGAAGCCGAGCCTGCGCAGAGCGGCAGCCATCTTGCCCTCCACATTGGTTCCGATCGGATAGCCGAACGCCTCGCCGAGTCCCGCGCGGACAGCGGGAGCAGTCTGAACGATCACATGCTTGCTCTTGTCATTCAGAGCCGCAAGCACCTGATCCGTGCAGTCCTTCTCCGAAATCGCGCCCGTAGGACAGACAGCAATACACTGGCCGCACGATACGCAGCTTGTCTCGCCCAGGCCCATATAGAAGGCGCTGGAAATGTTCGTCTTGAATCCTCTCTCGTTCGGGCCGATTACGCCGATGCCCTGAACATTCTCGCACACCGCAGAGCAGCGGCGGCAGAGGATGCATTTGTTATTATCGCGGTACATATGGGCTGCGGAACGATCGATCTCATAATGCGTCCTCTCACCCTGATAATAATTCTCATCATCGACATGAAGCGCCTTACACAGCTGCTGAAGCTCGCAGTTGCCGCTGCGGACGCAGGAGAGACACTTCCTGTCATGGTTCGAAAGGATGAGCTGCAGGGTTCTCTTCCTGGAATTCAGCACCTTGGGAGAGTTCGTCCATACTTCCATACCTTCGTTAATCGGGTAGACACAGGAAGCGACAAGGCTTCTTGCGCCCTTCACCTCAACAACGCAGATACGGCAGGCGCCGATTTCGTTGATGTCCTTTAAGTAACACAGGGTAGGAATATCAATGCCTGCGAGCCTTGCGGCCTCAAGAATGGTAGAGCCCTTCGGTGCGGCAACGTCCATACCATTTATCTTAATCTTTACGGTTTCCATCGCTGACCTCCTTATTTCTTAGAAATAGCGCCGAATCTGCACTTCTCCATACAAGCGCCACACTTGATACACTTATCCTGACGTATGATATGAGGCTCCTTGACCTTGCCCTCAATTGCGTTATTCGGACAGGTTCTTGCGCAGAGCGTACAGCCCCTGCACTTGTCCGCGTCAATCACATAGCTTAAGAGCGCCTTACATACGCCGGCCGGACATTTCTTATCGACGACATGCGCGATATATTCATCCCTGAAATAACGGAGCGTGGAGAGAACCGGGTTCGGGGCAGTCTGGCCGAGGCCGCAGAGGGAATTCTCCTTGATGTAGTAGCAGAGTTCTTCCATCTTGTCCAGATCCTCTAAGGTTCCCTTACCCTTTGTAATCTTATCCAGCATCTCATACAGGCGCTTCGTACCGATGCGGCACGGCGTACACTTGCCGCAGGACTCGTCAACCGTGAACTCGAGGAAGAACTTGGCGATATCCACCATACAGTTATCCTCATCCATAACAATTAATCCGCCGGAGCCCATCATGGAGCCGATGGAGATCAGGTTGTCATAATCGATCGGAACATCGAAATGCTCTGCCGGGATACATCCGCCGGAAGGACCGCCGGTCTGGGCCGCCTTGAACTTCTTGCCGTTCGGGATGCCGCCGCCGATATCCTCGATGACCTGGCGCAGGGTAGTTCCCATCGGAACCTCAACAAGGCCGGTATTATGAATCTTGCCGCCCAGGGCGAATACCTTGGTTCCCTTGGACTTCTCCGTACCCATGGAAGCGAACCATTCGGGTCCGTTCAGAATGATCTGCGGAATGTTGGCCAGGGTTTCTACATTATTCAGGATCGTAGGCTTCTGGAACAGACCCTTGAGAGCCGGGAACGGAGGACGGGGTCTGGGCTCGCCTCTCTTGCCTTCGATGGAGGTCATAAGGGCGGTCTCCTCACCGCACACAAACGCGCCCGCGCCAAGACGCAGGCCGATGTCGAAGTCGAATCCGGTTCCGAAAATATCCTTGCCCAGAAGGCCATATTCCTTTGCCTGCTGAATTGCAATCTCCAGACGCGCAACGGCGATGGGATACTCGGCCCGCACATAGATATAGCCCTGAGACGCGCCGATTGCGTAGCCTGCAATCGCCATAGCCTCCAGAACAACATGAGGGTCGCCCTCAAGAACGGAACGATCCATGAACGCGCCCGGGTCGCCTTCGTCGGCGTTGCAGCAGACGTACTTCTGATCCGCGTCGTTGGCCTTGGCGAACTTCCACTTCAGGCCGGTCGGGAAGCCGGCGCCGCCGCGTCCGCGAAGTCCGGAATCAAGGAGGGTCTGGATGACCTGGTCGGGGGTCATCTCGGTCAGAACCTTGCCGAGAGCCTCATATCCGCCCGTACCGATATATTCTTCAATATTCTCGGGATCAATCACACCGCAGTTGCGGAGGGCAACTCTATGCTGATGCTTGTAGAATTCCGTATCTGACAGCGATTTGATTCCCTCATCCGTAACCGTTTCATTATAGACAAGACGGGTAACAACACGTCCCTTTAACAGATGCTCGGACACGATCTCCGGAATATCCTCCTGCTTCACCATAGAGTAGAAGGTGGCTTCCGGATAAATAATCATAATCGGCCCAAGCGCACAGAGTCCATGGCAGCCGGTCTGAACCACGCATACCTCATCATGCAGGCCGTTCTTATCAATCTCCTCCTGCAGGGTCTTCATAATCTGCATACTTCCGGAGGAAGTACACCCGGTTCCACCACAAACCAAAACGTGTGAACGATACATAACAGTTCCTCCTTACTTATCTGACGCTACAGAATTAATGGTATATTCCGAAATCACATGGCCGCGGATCAGGTGCTGATCAACGACTTCAAGGGCCTTCTCGGGATTCATCTTCACATAAGTCACCTTTTCCTTGCCCGGTTCTATTACTTCCACAATCGGCTCATACTGACACAGGCCGATGCAGCCGGTCTGGGTCACAACCACATGCTCGAGCTTCCTGGTCTGAACCGCTTCAGACAGGGTGTTCAGAACAGGCCGCGCGCCGCTGGCAATTCCGCATGTTGCCATACCCACGACAACTCTGGTCTGATTCGCATCCTCCGCACGCATGCCGACCCGGCCCTGCATCTTCTCGCGGATTGCTCTTAACTCTTCAAGAGTTTTCATAAATTCAGTCCTCCTATCTACCAATCTTACAGGTTAAGTCCTAAATACGGGGATTCCCGCCGTTATAATATGGTTCCCTGCAGAACTTCCCGCTCGTTCTCCGTCAGATACTCTTTGATATAAGACGAAATCTCCGGAGCGTCGAACGGAATATCTCCAAGAACCTCCCGAAATTCCCGGGTGTCAAGCACAAACTGCCTTTCGTCCAGGCAGAACGTATACAAAAAATCAATTCCGGTATTCATCGTTATCAGCGTATGTATGGTGCTGACCATATCTCCAAGCGGCATCCGATCGATGTGGGAGAGGATAAAGACGGCCGTAACGACGGTCCCGGCACCGGGCGTTGACCGGATGGAAAAACGGCCCCCGGTACTTTCCGCGGCAAGCTTAAAGAACGGAACTCCAAGCCCTACCTTCCTGGTTGTCCGGGTGGTAAAAAAAGGATCGACGACACGCGCTGCCTGCTCCTCGCTCATGCCGCAGCCGTTATCTTCGATTACAATGGTAAGCGTATCCTGCCCGGTATCTGCCCGGACAGATATGGAAATCAGGGAAGCGCGGGCGCGCACAGAATTCTGCGCAACATCAAGCACATTCAGAGAAATTTCGGGCATCATAGGCAGTCACCTCCCAACGTCATTTTGGTTACTTACAGCTATCCTGTCATGCATACTTATTCAGAATCCCGCTTAACTCATCCACCGTCAGACGCCCGTACACATCCTCGTTCACGGTCATAACCGGAGCGAGTCCGCAGGCGCCGATGCAGCGGCACGCTTCTAAGGAGAATTTGCCGTCCGGCGTGCACTCGCCGGAGCCGATTCCCAGAAGCTCCTGGAGCTTGTTGAAGATATCGCCGGAACCCTTGACATAGCAGGCCGTTCCGAGACAGACAGAAATCTTGTACCTTCCCTTGGGATTCAGAGCGAACTGCGCGTAAAATGTAACAACACCATAGACCTTCTCAAGCGGAATATGCAGCTCATCCGCGATCATGGTCTGCACTTCAATGGGAAGATAGCCATAGATTTCCTGTGCCTTCTGAAGAATTGGCATCAGGCAGCCCGGATCATCCTTCTTCTCTGCAATGTACTGCATCAGGGCAGCTTCCTGCTCTTTGCTTCCTGCAAAAGGGATTTTGTTTGAAGCCATAGTTGAACCTCCTTGAACTGAATCACCGGATGCCCGGTGGCGTATCGTCACCAAACGTCCGGCGGTGAATTCCCGCCTGATACAGGGTGACGTATCGTGTTAAAGCAAACATACAAAGTATACCACAGATTTAATAAAAAATCTACAATTTTATTGCGAAAACTTTCGTAAAAGTAGAATGAAATCCAAAAAATAGAACGTGACATGATAAATATTTAACAATATTGTCCCCCAAATATTAAAATATATAGTGATCTTGTCATGGCCGGCGTTCTGGGCAATAGACGCACACAATGCGGATTGCGGTATAAAAAATGCGTTCTTTTCATAGAATGTAAAAAAACTTTGCGGAGCAGGCATGAAGAAAATATGGCGGATGCCGGTCATCGGACTCGTTCTTCTGTGCGGTCTGCTGTTAGCGGCAGGCTGTGAGATAACGGACGGCACTAAGACTGACAGGCAGAGTGATCTGGAGTTCACCGTGGTTGAGGAGGCGGATCTTCCGGAGGAGCTTAAGACATTGATTGAAGAGAAGAAGAAGGAGCCTATGAAGCTGACCTATTCGAACAGCGAATATCTCTATATTGTAGCAGGATACGGCGAACAGCGCTCGGGAGGGTACAGCATATCGGTTGACGAACTGTATCTGACAGAGAATGCGATCTACATAAAAACGACCCTGATCGGCCCGGGGGCGGACGAGAAGGTAACGCAGGCGGCAACCTGGCCCTATGTTGTGGTAAAGACAGAGTTGAGGGAGGAACCTGTCGTCTTTGAAAATTAAGGGATTCGAATCGAAACGGGACTGTGAACACCAGCCGGTGCACAGTCCCGTTACCATCCGTTCATTCCTGGCTGCCGTCGGCGGCAAAGCACAGCTCCACATCTCTGGTCAGAAGGTCCGTATAGCTGAACGAAAGCGTTCTCTTAATATCCGGATTCATGCTGTTTACTCTGACAAGGAAGACGCAGGGATAGATTTCAGCGATGACGCCCTCTGCAACGTCTACCTTATTGCGGCCTTTATTCTCTCTGATCCTGACCCGCCGTCCGACATTTCTGCGTATTGTATTGCGAACCTGATTAATGTCTGAACGATATTCCATTCTGCGCTCCAATCTACACAAACAATGTGTGTATGGCCCTGACCCGGCAATGGGTATTCCATGGGCAATGATAAGGAATCTTGTCCAATATATCACGATAAAATCAAATATGTCAAGTAAATTATCGGAAAATTCAAACAAATAAGAAAGCAAGCCTGCAAAAAATGCATAATATAGGCGGGTATTCCCTGAAAATTCTGTGCATTTGATTTATAATTATGGATACAATACATAAAATAATCGGCAAAATGACAAGAAAACAAGGATAACAGAGTGAAAAATATACAACATAACGAAATTTCGGGAAATTAACAGACAGAACGGAACGCTTCAATCTTGCTCATAGATGACAAGGGATGGGAATAGAATGATAGAGAGATTGATACGTCCGGAATTCGTGTCCATATGGGGCAGACACATCCGGGATCACAGGCAGGAGGGTTGATAAGATGGAGTTGATTAAGAAAAACATTCATATGAATCAAATACAGTGCAGAAGTACACTCCAGCTGACGCTGGATGATGATTTTAATGTCCCGGATACCAAGCCGGATATTATGCGGGTGATTACCGAGCAGGGACAGGTGAAAATCGAAGACAGAAAGATGGTGAATGGAAAGCTCATGCTGCGGGGGACGCTGTCGTTTCACATCTTGTATTTGAGCGATGATTCGGGCAGGCCGGTCAACAGCCTTTCAGGTGCCATTCCCTTCGATGAGATCATCAACATGGAAGGAAACTGCAGCGAGGAGAACGTGACCCTGAAATGGGAAATCGAAGATCTGAGCGCGGGGATTATTAACTCCCGCAAAATCAGCGTCCGCTCTATTGTACGTTTCAACGCTGCCGTGGAGTCGCTTCATGACGCGGAGGCGGCCGTTGCCGCGGAAGGGGACGCGGAATGTCTTCACAAGCAGATTCATGTCACAGGACTGGCGGTGGACAAAAAGGACAGCTATCGCCTGAAGGAGGAGATTACGCTTCCGTCCAACAAGGGGAATCTCTCGGAGATTCTGTATAGCGAGGTAGAGCTTAAGAACGCGGATGTACGGCTCTTTGCGGATAAATTCACGCTCAAGGGGGAGGTGTCGGTCTTCTTCCTGTATCAGAGCGAGGACGAGGAGAATCCAATGGAGTATTATGAGACAGAACTTCCGTTCTCGGTCTCGATTGACTGCGGCGGCTGCGACGAAGATATGATCGAGGACATTGACGTCGGCATATCCGGAAAGAATCTGGAAATTAAGCCGGACGCGGACGGTGAGGAACGGATGGTTGATGTGGAGATTGTTTTTGATATGAATATTAAAATATACCGGGAAGAGGAGTTCGAGATTCTTGCGGACATCTATTCCCCGGTCCGTGAAATCATTCCGATTCGGGAGATCGTGGAATATGAGAACCTGCTGCTTAAGAATAACACCAAGGCGCGGATTACGGACAGAATCCGTCTGGGATCAGGCAATCCCAGAGTCCTTCAGATCTGTCACGGAAGCGGAACGGTCAAAATCGACGATACACAGATTACTTCCGAGGGAATTCTGGCAGACGGCGTGATTGAGGTGGAGCTTCTGTACATATCGGCAGATGATTTAAGGCCGCTTCAGGCGATGAAGAGCGCGGTGCCGTTCTCCCAGCTCATTGAAGTGCGTGGGATCACACCGAAGTCCATCTTCGAGATTCGTCCGGGACTGGAGCAGATCGGGGTTATGATGCTGGATGCGGAGGAAATCGAACTAAAAGCGGGACTGCGCCTGAATACCATTGTGTTTGATCCCGTTTCGGATCCGGTGATTACCGGGCTGACCGTGAATGAACCGGACCTGGAGAAGCTGCAGGCCATGCCGGGGTTGATTGGCTATGTCGTCAGAGAGGGCGACACGCTCTGGGAGATTGCGAAACGGTATGACACGACAATGGATACAATTCGGGAAGTCAACGGATTGGAGAGCGATCAGATCCATTCAGGGGATCGGCTCTTAATTATCAAGAAGGTAGAATCCGTCTTCGGATAACGGGATAACTTGTCTGCGGATCCAGAGTCGATACGGACGCAGCGGAGTAGATCCGGTGCGAGGGACGCATCCGGCGTGACTGCCGGACGCGTCCCTATTGACGGGTGCCGCAGACAGCGGGCTGAAAGAAGGAGGTTAAGAAGGTCTGTCTTCCGCAGGGGCCTGTCTTGAAATAATAGAATGCCTTCTCCGCCTTCTGCCTGTCGGCAAACAGGCCGAACACCGTGGGGCCGCTCCCGCTCATCAGGGCATTCAGCGCGCCGAACTCCCGCATGGTATCTTCGATATCTGCGATGGCCGGATACTCTCTGCGGGTAACGGCTTCCAGCACATTTGAGAGCAGGGCCGCCGTATCGGGAAGACTTCCGCGCCGGATTGCGCCTATCATGCCGTCAATATCCGGATGCCTGGTAGTTTCATCCAGGGTCAGATGCTCATACACATGCCTGGTCGAAATGTTGACGGGCGGCTTGACAAGCAGAACATGGCAGGGAGGCGCCGGAGGAAGGGGGGTGAGAATTTCGCCGATTCCCTCTGACAGCGCCGTTCCGCGAAGCAGGCAGTAAGGAATGTCCGCTCCGAGCTTCACGCCAAGCTCCTGGAGATTTGAAAGACTTAATCCGGTCTGAAACAGGCGGTTAAGGCCGAACAGCGTTGCCGCGGCGTCCGTGCTGCCCCCCGCCATTCCCGCAGATACGGGAATCCGCTTGTCCAGCTGAATATTCACACCGCATGACTGCGGAAATTGTTCAAAAAACAGGTTGGCTGCTGCGTAGACAAGGTTATTCTCGTTCGTGGGCAGGAAGTCGAGATTGGTTCTCAACCGGATCCCGGGCGTTCTCGTTACGGCAATGTGCAGGCGGTCATGAAGGCGGACCGACTGCATAATCATACGGACCTCATGGTAGCCGTCCGGCCTTCTTCGAAGCACGTCCAGGGCCAGATTGATTTTGGCGTATGCCTTTAGGTAGATGGTATTCATGGGACTGTTCCTCCAGCTTCGTCAGGGGTTCCTTTTATAGTATCATTATATCGGTATAGTATGAAAAATGCAAACATAACATCAGAGATTCAAAGAAAAAGCTCCCGGATCCAGTCAATCAGGAAAAATCGCGGCTCCCATTCCAGTTCTTTTTGAAGAATGCTGTCGTAGGCATCTTCTGTCAGAAGAAGCCGTAAGTCCTCCTTGGATTCCTCCGGAAGAATCCCGATGGAAGCATCGATAAAGCAGAGGGGCGGGAACATGACGCACCACCAGTTCCTGCCGCCGCCGCTGCCTAAGACAATGCGAAGAGCCTCGTATTCTCCGGGCGGCAGAGCGATATCGCCGTATATTTTCAAGGGGAAGAAGACCGTCTCCAGCGACGCGCTGCATCCGTATCCGGCACCCGCCTCAGCAAGAAGTTCCTGCGTCAGCTCAGTTATGGCAGGAAGCTCGTCTGTCAGAATCGTGCGTGCGGTTTCGATTTCGGCAGCCTCTTCAAGCAGGGGACGCAGATAGTCGGTGACAGCCTGTCTTACCTCCTGCTTGAGCTCCTGATCCGCCGCGCTGTCGCTGTTGCCGATGACATGAAATCGGATGAACGCACCGGACAGTTCTTCCGATACCGGCTCCGAAGAAGGGGAACTGTCGGGATTCACAGACTGCGCGGCTGCAGGCATACCTTCCTCTACAAGGGCGAAGCTGCAGCCCTGAATCAGGAACGCAAGTCCTCCGGCAGCCGTGAGAAATAACAGGATTGCGGCTGTTTTCTTATGTAACGAACCTATGATATGCCTGATGCCTGCAATCAGGCGCCAGGTTCCGGGCTGTTTCATGATACCGTCTCCTTTCGATTCTGAGGGTCTCTCCCTCTGTCGAATAGTATATCCCCAATCGCTCCGGTTAAACATTCTCTTTACATTCCTTTCGGAACATAGTACAATAGCGTAGAACGAATTCAGACAGTCCTTATTCAGAATCCAGAAAGGTATGGTAATTTAACGATGGAAAAAAAATCAATTGCGGTGATCTTCGGAGGCACATCCTCAGAGCATGAGGTATCCTGTATGTCGGCGATCACGATTTTAACGAATATGAATCCGGATCATTATGATATTACAATGATTGGTATTACCAAGGACGGAAGGTGGCTTCTGGCAGATTCCGTGGACGACATCCGATCCGGGGAATGGAAGAACAGCCGGGTTACGGCGGTCATTTCGCCGGATCGCGGACAGAAGGCGATTCTTCTGATCGAGGATGGGAAGGTGGAGATGAGAAACATTGATGTCGCCTTCCCGGCCCTGCACGGCCTGAATGGGGAGGACGGAACCATTCAGGGCCTGTTCGAGCTTGCGGGGATCCCCTATGTCGGATGCGGCGTTCTTGCGAGTGCCGTGTCGATGGATAAGCTGTATACCAAGTTGATTGTGAATACCCTTGGAATCCGTCAGGCGAAGTATGTTCCGGTGTCCACAGCGGAATTTTCAAGAATGGATGAGGTTGCGGATCGCATTGAGAACGAGCTGTCTTATCCTATTTTCATTAAGCCTGCCAATGCCGGTTCTTCCAGGGGAATTACGAAGGCACATGATCGCGCTGAGCTGATTAAGGGCCTGAAGCTGGCGGGAAGCCATGACCGCAAGATCCTGGCGGAGGAGACGATTGTGGGAAGAGAAGTGGAATGTGCCGTTCTCGGCGGCGCGGAACCGAAGGTATCCGGAGTCGGGGAGATCCTGGCCGCAGCGGAATTCTATGATTATGACGCAAAATATCATAATCAGGAATCAAGAACCGTGATCGCGCCGGTTCTTCCGGAGGGAGCAGCAGAACGGATCCGGGACTGTGCGCTTCGGATTTTTGGCGCGGTGGACGGATACGGCATTGCCCGTGTGGATTTCTTCGTGGAGGACGGTACGGGAGAGGTCGTCTTCAATGAAATCAATACCCTGCCCGGATTCACTGAAATCAGTATGTATCCCATGCTGTGGGAGGCAGAGGGGATTTCGAAGCCGGAGCTGGTGGAATCCCTGATACAGACGGCATTTGCCAGGAAGAGGCAGGAGGAGGAGAGATGTCTTGCGGATCGCCGATAGGCGTATTTGACTCCGGAGTCGGCGGACTGACTGTGGCCAAGGAGATCATGAGGCAGCTGCCGGATGAGAGGATTGTATATTTCGGCGATACGGCCAGAGTTCCGTACGGAAGCAAATCGAAGAAGACGATTATTACTTATACGAGGCAGATTGTAAGGTTCCTGCGATCTAAGGATGTGAAAGCAATCGTTGTCGCGTGCAATACGGCCAGTGCCTATGCCCTTGAGACCGTGAAGGAAGAGACCGAGATTCCCATGATCGGAGTAGTGGAGCCGGGGGCCAGGGCAGCGGCAGAGGCAACGAGAAACGGACGGATTGGGGTCATCGGAACGGAGGGTACGATTAAGAGCGGTATCTATGATCGTTACCTGAACGCGACGAATCCTCATGTTACGGTGTTCGGCAAGGCGTGTCCCCTGTTCGTGCCGCTGGTGGAAGAGGGCTGGCTTCAGGATCCGGTTACGAGGACCGTAGCGGAACGCTATATTTCGGAGCTGATGGACAAAGACATTGATACCCTGGTGCTTGGGTGTACCCATTATCCGCTGCTGCGCAAATTAATCCGGAGCGTGGTGGGGGAGGGGATTACCCTGGTGAATCCGGCGTATGAAACGGCGATTACCTTACGGAAGCTGCTGTGTGAGAAGGAGCTGTGCGCGGGGGAGGAAGGCTTGAGTCGGGAGCATACCTTCTTCGTCAGCGACGGAGCGGAGAAATTCCGGCAGTTCGCCAATTCGATTCTGCCCTGTGAGGTGGTAGAGACAAAGGATGTGAATATTGAGAGCTTCGAGGCGGATTGAGGCAGAGAACAAAGAAGCGGGGACACACAAAGTTGGATCCGGCACAGCTTACAGCCGCGGAAACGGCGGAAGTGAAGGGATGAGATACCATGACGAAAGAGGTACTGATTGCGATCAGCGGGCTTCAGGCCGAATTGGATGAGGAAGAAGCGATTGAGGTCATCAGCAGAGGACAGTATTACAAGAAGAACGGGAAGCATTATGTGACCTATGAGGAAATGGACGAGAGCAATCCCGGTCATCTGACGAAGAACACAATCAAGATATCGGCCGATCAGGTGGATATGATACGGAACGGCCAGAGCCGGGTCCACATGGTATTCGCCAGGGGACAGAATAATCTGGCATATTATAACACCCCCTTTGGCCAGATGCTGATGGGGATTCATACCAGGGAAATTGAACTGTACGAAGAAGAGCAGGAGATTCTGGTGAAGCTGTTTTACAGCCTGGAATTGAACTATTCTCATATCTCGGACTGCGAGGTAGCAATCAGGATCAGTCAGATATAACGGTTCGGACTGAAACATGGGAAAATGAAAGAAAGGGACTGTCAGCGAACGAAAGGCATCCATCTTCTGTTGAGGATGTCTTTTGTTCGCTGACAGTCCCTTTTGGTATGCTTATTTCTTGGACTTCTTATTATCCGTATTCTTGGTGTCAGAAAGTCTTTGCGCAGCCTTCTCCTTCAGCTTGGCAGCGAAGCCCTTTTTCACCGGGCGGCTCTCAAGACCGCTGCGGATTCCCTTAACATCCAGAATATAGATGCCATTCATGACGGCTTTCACTTCCTTCTTCACCGGAATCAGATCAAAGATCTTCTCATCGCACATCAGATTGGCAACCCTGGGACCGATCTTAGCCTTGACGACGGGGACCTTCGCGCCGCGAAGATACTTCGGCGTCTGCTCAAGGACGATCTTGGGGAATCCGGCTTCCTTCAGCTTCATGCGCTTCTTGTCGATCACAAGAATAGAGAACGTCTGAGCGCCGGCGCGGATCTCAGCCTGGGAAGCTTCCTGCTTCTTCTGAAGCTTCCGGCCATATATCATAAGGACGGCAAATAACGCAACAAGTATTACCGCAACAACCACCAATGCGATAGACCAGGGCGGCATGAACACTCCTCCTTCCTTTATGTAGTCACACAGTATCGTTGATTATACCATTTTTTCCGGAGAAATGAAATAGTAAAAATGAAAAATTTCATACAAGAGGTTCGTTCTTCTCCAACATGGATGCTATGATGGAGCGGACATAGGATCCCAGGAACTTGCGATCTTCCCTGGAGAGTTCATTCGGATACACCGGCTTTCCGTATTCAATCACAACATGGGCCTTCTTTACCCACGGCATATGAAGCTCAAACACGGCATCAGAATTGCTGATTGCAACCGGGATAATCGGGCATCCCGTCTTCTCTGCCATCTTCATGCTGCCCTCTTTGAAGGGAAGAAGCTCACGGGCATGATTCCTTGTGCCCTCCGGAGAGATTACCATGGAGTACCCCTGCTTAATATACTCAATGCCCTGGAGGATTGTCTTAAGTCCGGCCTTCAGATCATCCCGATCCAGGAACAGACAGTTCAGGTTCTTCATCCAGAGATTCAGGAACGGAACCTTCCCGATCTCCTTCTTGGCTATGAATCCGGTCAGTGTGGGAACAGAGGTGTAGATAACCGGGATATCGGCATAACTGCGGTGGTTGGACACATACAGGACTGCGGTATCCTTCGGAATGTTCTCCAGTCCAAGTACGGTGCGCCGGGTGCCCGCAAACCAGAGGATGACATCAAAGGCTCTGGATACGACGGCCTGGGAGATGCGGACCTTGGCCCTTGGATTCTTCTTCCCAATTAGAATCAGTACGAGATACAGAGGGAAGCTTAAGAGAAAGAAGAGGACCAGGGACAGGATAACAAGTACAACGCGCATAATAAAATGCCTCCTTAATGGATAGTGTCAGGTTCGTAACCGAAAGCGCCGAACGGGGAGCCGGCGGGGATTGCCGGCTCCGTTACGGCCCTGCTCAGTAGTTCGAATCCGCGGGGGCCGTTGATTCGGTCGGGTTCACAGATTCGGTCGGTTCAGCTGCCGCAGACGACTCGACTGCTTCGGACGGTCCTGTCGTTTCGGACGGTTCGAGTGCTCCGAACGGCTCTGTCGAGCCGGATGGCTCGGTTGTCTCAGACGACACAGTTGTTTCGGACGGCTCGGTGGACTCTGACGGTTCGGTCGTTTCGGACGGCTCGGTTGTCTCGGACGAACCGCTGGACTCTACCGGTTCGGTTGTCCCGGATGGTTCCGTAGATTCACCAGTTTCCGTGGAAGTGCTGGATTCGGCAGATTCCATGGATTCGGTAGATTCCATGGATTCGGTAGATTCCATGGATTCTGAGGATTCCATAGATTCGGAGGATTCGCCAGCTTCCGTGGATTCCATGGAACCAGAGGATTCCATGGAACCAGAGGATTCCATGGATTCATCCGAACCCGTCGGCTCCTCATCGGTTATGGGCTCTGTTCCGAGAATCGACTCGGCAAGCTCCTCCTCAGACATATCCGAGATCGGCCGGTCGGTGGCAGGCTGCGTGGTCTGCTGGGTCAGTGTGCGGTACAGGCTTTGATACCGATCTGTTGTGGTATCAATCAGGGGCGTATCCGCCAGCGACGCGAACGAAACAGAAGGAACATACCCATAATACTCGTCCAGGGTCAGATCATGTTCATAGAGGTATTCTGCCAGTTCAACCCCCACGTAGCGGATATGCCAGGGCTCATAATAATAGCCTGTCAAATCCTCCATCCCATCGGGGTAACGAATGATGAATCCGAATCGGTAGGAATTCTCAGCCAGCCAGATTCCCTCTTCGGTTCTTCCGAAGATCTCCTCCAGCGTCTGACCGGCCGAATCGGAGGTAACATCAATGGCGAGGCCGGTCTGGTGCTCACTTGCTCCCGGCGCGGCGGAATACCGGTTTGTGTGATTCACGCCGCGTGTGATCAGATTCGTGGCGTATATGGTGTACTGGCGGGAATAGGAGCGGTAAGCGGATACCCCGTACAGACGGATACCGGCCTCATCTGCAGCTGCGAACAGCTCCTCCAGGGCATCTGCCGCTTCCTGGCGCATCAGCTTCTTATCATCATAATAGGAGAAGGTGAAGCGCACATCCGGGACCACAAGGTCATCCGGAACATAATCCTCGCTCAGTGTGTAATCCCGGTTCACCAGCAGGGTAATGGAATCTGTATCCAAATCGACGGGAGCGGGCGCCTCCGCAATTCCTCCCGATGCCGTGACATCGGACCCTGAAGGCTCCGTCGTACCCGGCTCCGATTCATTCTGAGCCTGTGTACTCTCAGATGGAGCGAATGTCCCGGACTCCGGAGCGGATGTAGAGGCCTCTGGACTCTCCTGCTGCGATGGCTCCGGTGTCAGGATCACCGTGAAAAGGAGTGCCGACGCGCAGACGCACAAGACGGCGGCAATGGATCCGATGATTAGAGAACTTTTCTTCATTTGCTTGTTATCCTTTCAAAACAATACGCAGTCATTACAATCTTGGCAATGCTTTATTCCCATGACGGCAGCGGTATCACCCGCGTGTTCTCTCCCCGTGTCCCGCGTTCATGCTGTCCAGAAGCTGGTGCTTCATGTGATACAGCTCATTCGAGAGATCGACATAGACGTCATGAGGATTGATCAGACGCCTGGTCTCATCCCACAGCGTATTCAATTCCTTCCCGCAGTAGTCCCGGATCTCCATAACAGACGGCGATGTATAGACGCATTCCCCGTTTAGGAAAATCGGAACCAGGAGCTCACGCATGGTATAAGTCCCGGCGCGCAGATAGGTCTTCTTCCAGGTCGCAATCGGGTCAAAGAGCAGGAGCGGATTCTCGGGCGAATACTGTTCCTCCACAAGAGCGATCAGATCCGCCTTGATCTTGCCGGATTCCTTCTCGTAGATCCGGTATACGGTCTTATTTCCGGGATTCGTAATTTTCCACTGATTCTCCGAAAGCTTAATCTTCGGAATGAATTGTCCGTTCTTCTTGACGGCCGCCAGCTTATAGACGCCGCCGAAGGCAGGGCAGTCCTTGCTCGTAATCAGGTTGGTTCCAACACCCCAGGAATTAATCTTGGCGCCCTGCGTCTTCAAAGAATCGATCAAATACTCATCCAGATCACTGGACGCGCAGATGGATGCGTCCTGGAAGCCGGCATCATCCAGCATCTTCCTGGCCTTCTTGGACAGATAGGACAGATCGCCCGAATCCAGGCGGATTCCGTACTTCTCAGGCATCCGGCCGGAATCTCTCAATTCGGTAAATACCTGAATGGCATTGGGCACACCGGAGCGAAGGGTATCATAGGTGTCAACCAGAAGGGTTGTATTCGTCGGATACAGCTCGGCATACTTGCGGAAAGCGGTCAGCTCATCCTCGAAGCTCATGATCCAGCTGTGAGCATGAGTCCCCAGAGGGGGAACATCAAACTGCTTCGCGCAGAGTACATTACTGGTTCCGATACAGCCGCCAATCACAGCCGCTCTGGCTCCGTAGGTTCCCGCATCCGGTCCCTGTGCCCTGCGGAGTCCGAACTCCATAACGCCCTCGCCGCGCGCGGCATAGCAGACTCTGGATGCCTTGGTTGCAATGAGGCTCTGATGATTCACAATATTCAAGATAGCGGTCTCTACCAGCTGCGCCTCCATGATCGGCGCAATGACCTTGACGAGGGGCTCCATCGGGAATACCACGGTTCCTTCCGGAATCGCGTAGATATCGCCCGTAAAACGGAAGTCGGCGAGATAGGCAAGAAAATCCTCATCAAACATATGGAGGCTTCTCAGATATGCGATATCTTCCGGTCCGAAATGAAGATTCTTTATATAGTCGATTACCTGATCCAGGCCGCAGCAGATGGCATAGCCGCTGCCGGAGGGGTTCTCCCTGTAAAATGCATCGAAGATTACGGTGTCGTTCGTCTGATTCTTAAAATACCCCTGCATCATGGTAAGTTCATAAAAATCGGTCAAAAGAGTGAGATTCTGCTCAGTCATGACGGATCCTCCTTTTCCTGTTTGATCTATTATATCATGGATTTTTCCCATGTAAAGAATGAATTGTTACAGGGAATCCGGATGAGTTCAGCCGATCGGGCAAAACTGTGCCGCATCGCTCATGTTCGTAAATCGTTCGCAGAATGTTCACAGAGTTATCAAGGGTTTGGATCTACAATAGAAGAAAACAGACGAAAGGGGAATGGAGGTCAGTATGAGATTATTGGTAGCGGAGGACGAGCGTTCGCTTTCCAGGGCGATCGTAACCATACTTGAGAAGAATCATTACCATGCCGACGCGGCTTATGACGGAGCAGAGGCGCTGGATTACCTGAGAACGGGCAATTATGACGGACTCATTCTGGATCTTATGATGCCGAAGATTGACGGTATGGGGGTGCTTAAGACACTGCGGGAGAGCGGGAATCTGATTCCCGTCCTGATCCTGACGGCAAAATCGGAGATCGACGATAAGGTCTCGGGCCTGGACGGGGGAGCTAATGACTATCTGACAAAGCCGTTTGCCACGAAGGAACTGCTGGCCCGGATTCGCGCCATGACCCGGGAACAGGCGATGCAGGCCGAATCCAGACTGCGCCTTGGGAACATTACACTGGATCGGGCAACCTTCGAGCTTGCGTCCCCCACAGGGAGCTTCCGGCTTGCGAATAAGGAGTACCGGATGCTGGAAATGCTGATGTGCAGCCCGGGCAAGCCCATTTCCACGGAGCGGTTTCTGGAGAAAATATGGGGAAATAATCCGGAGACGGATCCGAGCGTGGTATGGATCTACATCTCTTATTTGAAGAAGAAGCTGGAAGCGATTCACGCAAGTCTTCAGATTCGGGACAGCCAGAAGATTGGATATTCACTGGAGGAGATCTAAATGCTG
>CALWGS010000258.1 GCA_944380155.1 uncultured Lachnospiraceae bacterium | reverse complement strand
CTGCAAGCTTCGCGGTAAAGCCGGACAGGAAGTAATACTGTGTCTGCTCCGGAGTCAGAATGGAAACCGGAGGAAGCACGCCGAACGCATCCGCGGACAGGAAGATCACTTCCTTCGCTGCCGGAGCGGAGGATACCGGGCGTACAATGTTCTCAATATGAGTAATCGGATACGATACACGGGTATTCTCCGTTACACTCTTATCGTTGAAATCAATCTTGCCTTCCGCGTCCAGAGTAACATTCTCAAGAAGCGCGTTACGCTTGATCGCGTTATAGATATCGGGCTCGGACTCCTTGTCCAGGTTGATAACCTTCGCGTAGCAGCCGCCCTCGAAGTTGAACACGCCGTTATCGTCCCAGCCGTGCTCGTCATCACCGATGAGGAGACGCTTCGGATCCGTCGAAAGGGTGGTCTTGCCTGTTCCGGAAAGGCCGAAGAAGATGGCAGTATTCTCGCCGTTCATATCCGTGTTCGCGGAGCAGTGCATGGAAGCGATTCCCTTCAGCGGCAGATAGTAGTTCATAATGGAGAACATACCCTTCTTCATCTCTCCGCCGTACCAGGTGTTAATGATAACCTGCTCGCGGCTTGTGATATTGAATACAACCGCTGTCTCAGAATTCAGACCCAGTTCCTTATAATTCTCTACCTTCGCCTTGGAAGCATTGTATACAACGAAATCCGGCTCGAAGGTCTCAAGCTCTTCATCCGTGGGAACGATGAACATATTCTTAACGAAATGAGCCTGCCATGCTACTTCCATGATGAAGCGGATCGCCATGCGGGTATCCTTGTTCGCGCCGCAGAACGCATCCACTACGAACAGTCTCTTATTGGAAAGCTCGTTAAGCGCAATCTCCTTCACCGCGTTCCAGGCTTCCTGGGAGGCCGGATGATTGTCGTTCTTGTATTCGTCAGAAGTCCACCATACGGTATCCTTGGAATTGTCATCCATTACGATAAACTTGTCCTTGGGAGAACGGCCGGTATAGATTCCCGTCATAACATTGACTGCGCCAAGCTCACTGACCTGTCCCTTCTCGAATCCTTCCAGATCCGGTCTGGTCTCCTCTTCAAACAGCATATCGTATGAAGGATTATACACAATCTCCGTGGTTCCGGTAATACCGTATTTGCTTAAATTGATCTCTGCCATCTTTCACTTAACCTCTTTTCTTCAATAGTAATCAGTTACAATAATCAGTTACCAATCAAAGGATAGAGTACCTGCCCGCAGGGCGGGGCTTACAATACCTTACCAAAGAAGTAGGATATACCAATTGCTCCTATCATAGCATATTACAGCTGATAAATCAATAAAATACTGATAAAATTTTTTGCATTAAATGTGCTTCACGCCTTCGAACATCTCACAGATTTCCCTGCCGCGAAGCAGATCCGCGTAGTAGAACACAACCTCGCCGATGTGCTTTAAGTCGCCCTCGCGGCTTACGCTTCTCCACAGATCCTTGTACTGCATATACCAGGACTCCAGTTCCTCAGCCGCCGCATAATATTCGGCCTCATTCGTTCCTGCGTGATAAATCTTATCCGATACAGCGGCTCCGACACGGTTCCAGATCAGGATTCCGCGGATCGTCACATCGCACGCCTGCATGATATCCTTCTTGTCCGGATCCATGGACAGGGCGCACTCCTTCAGGGCCCGGCGCGTATTGACAAGAAGTTCGCGGCATCTCTCTTCCTTCGAGAAGTCCATCCTCTCGAAGAATTCCTTCCTCTGAACCTCCGACTTGCCCTCTCTCTGATAATCACGCCAGTATACCGCTCTGTCCCACTCGAAGATGGTCTTGCCGGCCATGGACGCAAGCAGGGAAACGAAACGCTCGGAACGATCCTTGTATTCAATTCTCGAGATCGCACGGTTAATCTCCTCGTACGGAATCTCCTCTCCGTTCCAGGAGAAGGCCGCCCCGTAGATCAGACCGGGTACGGAGAATTCCGGGTGATTGATATGGCCGAAATCGCCCCAGTCCGTATTCAGCACGCCGATTGCGCCGTACTTTCTTCCGTAGCTGCACATCCTGGTTATGTTCTGATACGATCCCGCTATGATATTAACCCACTGATTCCAGCCTGCCACACCCGGGCACACATACTGGATCGCACCCGCGCTGGCCATTGCCGCCGCGCTGTAATCATTCTGATCCGCCGCATAGCCCCAGGTCAGACAAATGGTTCCCTTCGGCAGTTCCTTGGAGAATTCCGGGAAATGCGTGATCACATCGCCCCAGAACATCGGGATCTTGCCGTTCTCCACAAGGAAGGTGCACAGCTCCTTCACATAGTCCGTATACATCCGCTCCACGCCGATCTGATCCGCAAGCTCCTTGCTCCTGCCCTTGCCAAGGTCGAAGGTCTCGTCCGCGCAGAGATTAAACTTATTGGTCCGGAACAATGCCATGTACTCCGCAATCATCTTCTTAATCAGCGGCAGTACCCTGTCATCCGCGACTCTGACCGTATGATGGCGCATTCTGTCCGGGAAGGAGAATTCCGCCTTCTCCGAATCCGGGAATTCACACAGATCGCAGTAGGTCTTGGTTGACAGCAGCGTGCAGAGGTGTCCGAAGCTCGCAAGCGAAGGAACCAGATCAATCTGCCTCTGTGCACAATACTCGTCCAGCTCCAGGATCTCCTCCGCAGTCAGCGGCGTCTCATCGCGCCACATCTCGGAAAAGCCCTCGAACATATAGGTATGCTCCACATACAACTGAAGCTCATTGAGCTTATAGTAGCTCATGCGATCTGCCAGACGCTTCAGGTAGTCCAGCGTAGGGACGCGTCCTCTTGTCACATCATGATAATATCCGCGGTTCGGCATATCCGGATAATCATAAATGCTGAGCTCAGGAATCAGAGCGCCGCACTGGCTTACGATCTGACGAAGTGTCTGCACCGCGTACAGAAGTCCCGCACTGCCGCCTCCCTCCGCGGTAATCCCGTCCTCCTTCACAGTCAGACGATACGCTTCTCTCTCGAGATCCTTCGTCTGGGTCAGATAAATGCTTCCCTTCGCTTCGGCACCCCTTACTACAGCCACCGCGATGCCGGACGTCTCCCGGATGCTGTCCTTAAGCATCCCGGCGTACAGATTTGCATCCGTGCCGCAGGAGGTTCCGA
>CALWGS010000257.1 GCA_944380155.1 uncultured Lachnospiraceae bacterium | reverse complement strand
TCCGGCATCTGTGACTTCATACGTATTGAACACCTCACCCACCGCACCGGGAATGGAGTTATAATAGTCATACGACTGCTGGTTCAGTCCCGAATACTTCTTATGCCCGTCCAGGATCCCGAACTGCGAAAGGAACCGGCTCTTAGGAAGCACATAGCTGTAACGCGTATCCGTATACGCCACGTTAAACCGCGAGAACATCGGAACCAGGATCGCGAACAGAAGCAGCAGCACGATAATCACAGCCGCCACAACGGAACCCTTGTTCCGGCTGAAACGGTACCACGCATCCTTAAAATACCCGACCGGCTTCGTCTCGAACTTGGTATCATGCAGCTTGACATCCTTCTGCACGAACCGAAACTTCGACGGATCTATATTCTTAATCTTATCGTTCATTATTCTTGCCACCTCCGATTCTGATTCTGGGATCAATCAGACCGTAGCTGATATCCGTCAGGATACTCGCCGCCAATCCGATGAAGGTATAGAACATTCCGATTGCCAGGAACATATCATAATCTCTTGTCGTAATCGCAAGCGTGTACAGCTTTCCGACCCCCGGTACCGCGAAGATACTTTCTATAATCAGAGAACCTCCCAGGATTCCGATAATTTCACCAAGAATCATCGGCAGAATCGGAACCATCGCATTCCTCAAGGCATGGCGTATGGTCGCCTGCGCCCCTGTCAGGCCCTTTGTTCTCGCCAATAACATATATTCACTGGTCAGAGTCTCCGTCAGCTCTGCCCTTGTATATCTCATAAGCCCCGCCATTGTGCCGAACGCCAGCGACAGCGCGGGCAGTACAATCGATCTCAACATAGCCGGACTCAGCCAGTCCGTACCTGACTTCATTACCATGGGAAACCATCCCAGCTTGAATGCAAAGAAATACTGTACCAGAAATGCGTAGACATAAGACGGCACCGATATCAGGAGCATAACCACAACCGATATCACCTGATCCTGCCATTTGTTCTTCTTCAGTGCCGCGTAGATACCAAACAGAATCCCCAGAGGGACGCTGAACAGAATGGATGTTACATTCACCAGCAGAGTCGCCGGAAGCTTCTCCGCAATAATAGCGGTTACAGACGTATATTTCGGAGCCAGTGCAGTTGTCACGCCCCAGTTAAATTCCGTAAACACTTTCTTCAAATAGATTCCATATTGTACTATAATTGGCTTATCATATCCCCAGGCCTCTCTCATTGCCGCAACCTGCTCTTCGAAACCGCCCTGAACCGCAACATTCGGATTGGGAAGCAGACGCACCAGTACAAAGCATAACGTCATAATTATAAAAAAGCTGACAAACATCAGGACAATTCGCTTTGCAATATATTTCGCCATACCGTCACTCCTCTTCTCCGGACTCGATAATAAAATACGAACTACACTTAACACACACCTCTTCGTATATGCTAAATGTAGTTTATATATTTACCATCTATCCATGTTTTATCGAAATCCGTCCGGGTGCATCCGAATGTACCCGGACGGACTGTCAAGATGCGCGGACGCGGCACACATCCGTATCCCGCGTCCGCGCCGATCAACCCGCTGACTTCGCCGGATTCCTCCGGTCGTCTTTCGTAATTAGTAGGTCAGGGAGTTATTATTCTCGGCTACATATGCCTCCCACTCAGCATCCGTATAATTGTAGGTCATCTGTGCGATGCCGCCGAAGCCTACCAGCTGAACATACTCATCCGTTGCGTTCACAACCTTGCGCGACATCAGAGAAGCAGCGGTTCTGTAATAGATAGGAGTACATACATAAGTCTTCAGGAACGCTTCCTCGAATCCGGCAAGGATCTGAAGCTTGGTATCATTACTTGCTCTTGCATATTCGCCTGTCGTAACGGCAACATACCAGTCATAGTAAGTCTTGGTGATCTCTTCTCCGTCTACCGTAAGAGTAACATCGGTGTAAGGATCAAATCCATACTCATTTAGCATGGTCGGATCTGCGTAGCACTGAGTCATGCTGTACGGATCCATGGCAGCGCCGCCCCATGTGGATAAGATCATTCCGAAGTTGCCTGCCGTAGCACTGTTGTAGTAGTCCGGATCCTCGATGAACTCAAGCTGAACCCTGCCCTCTAAGGAGGTACCTACAGTCGCCTCATCAATGGCATCCTGAATGAAGTTGAAGATTCTCATATAAGAATCATCCGACTGATACATATGGAAATCAATCTGAACGATATCGTCCTCATCCAGATCTCCCGCTGCAACTGCAGCGTCATACGCGGCCTGATACAGCTCGGCTGCCTTGTCCTTATTATATCCGGTAATCTCGGATTCATCACTTACTTCGTATACGTTGCACAGCGCCTGCTTCGCCTGCTCGCTCTCTCTGTACAGAGCTCCGGTTTCAGGATCGTAAACATACATATAGTTCAGAAGTCCGTAACCTGCCTGATGCGTTGCCGTACACTGCTCCGCGAACTCCGTCCTGTCAATCGACAGCGCAATCGCCTGACGGAAATCCTTGTATGCAAGAAGCGTCATGTTAATGTTCGATCCTGCCGCCTCCTGAAGAGCCGTCAGTGCTTCCTTGCTGGAGTTGAAGGTCAGCTTGGTTGTATAGGACTCCGGCGTATAGATTACGAAATCGGAGGTTCTATAAGTGTCCATATTATCCGCAACCAGGGATACCTCGTCCAACTCGCCTCTCAGGAACATCTGAAGAGCCGTTGCCTGGGTCTCGATAATCTGGGTATTAATCTTGGTTGTCTGGTACATTCCCTCATGCTTTCCGTCCGTGTAGCCATACCAGTTCTCATTCTTCTCCATGGTAATCTGCTTGTCTACCTGGTACTCGGTCAGCTTGTAAGGACCATAGGACATATAAGTATCTACCGAAGTAGCATACGTTGTCTTCTTAATATCGCCTGTCTGAGTCATGTTGCTCTCATACAGATCCTCATATACCAGCCAGTTGCTGGAAAGGTTGTAGTAGAAATAGAAGTCATCAATCTGGTTTACGAGAACGAATACCAGTGTATAATCGTCTTCTGCAATCAGACCCACACTCTCCCAGGGAGTCTCTTCATAGACGCCGTCCTCAATATAGATGTAACTGCTCTGATCAGCCTCATAAGGCGCTCCGGCAGCAAGATAAGCCTCATAGACCTCCTTCGGAGATACATAGTCGCCGTCTTCTCCCTCTGCTACCGCCTCATCACGGTACTGAGTCTCATCATCAATAGAGAGGATTCCGTTGCCTTCCTCATCCGTTACACCGTAGAAACCTTCCATATCGATATAGAATGTCTCAATGCCATCCGCCTGCGCGTCTGCCATCGAATCATAACCGACCGTAGCCAGAGAAGAAAATCTGACCTCGCCTGCCCTGTCATTGTGCAGGTAAGCATCTGCGTTCGCAAGCGCGAACTGTCCCTGAGTATACGAAGTCGCACGGTAGTTCTGAATCTCCGGATTCAGCATCTGCTGCATGGAATAAATGTAATCAGCGGATGTAATCGGAGTTCCGTCCTCCCAGCAGGCCGCCTCATTCAGAGCGACACGGAACGCATACCCCTCTGTCGCACCTGCAGGAACACCATAGGTCTCATTCCCCGCATACTCGGCTGTCACATCAACCGGATCCGCCGCCGCCATCTCAGGTACGATGACATAGCCGTCCTTCGTATCATTCAGATAGAAGGTGTACAGACCCATCTGTGTGTAGTCCATGATGTAGGCGTCCTCATTCGTCGTCCACTCATGCGGATTCCAGGTCGCAGGCGTTCCGGCCATATAGTTGTTATACGTATATGACTCTGAGGACCCGCTGTCTGTTCCCTCACTTGTCCCTTCCGTGCCGGTCGTCGTTCCGGTTGTGCTGTCGACATTCTCATCGCTGCCGCAGCCAGCCAGAGATGCTACCATGACAGCACTCAGCACCAGGGCTAACATTCTTTTCTTCATCATTTTCCCTCCTGAAAAATTGATCGCTTCGGTAATGAGCCGCAGTTATAGAAACAAAGAACACAGACTGCAAAAAAAGCCCTCCAAGTACACTCGCGCTTCCGAATGTAGTCCTTAAAAGGCTCCTCTCTCCATGTTCTGCCCTATTAACTTATCCATCGCCTCTACGAAGCATAATTATATATAACTTTTCTTCATTTGTCAATGTAAAAATTTGTTCTTCCTCATAATTCGGCTTTTCTGAGCAATATCGAAAATAAAACATAAAATCCCATGATTCACATTGTATTTTCAGACTCCTCCGGCCAAAATCACGCTCATGATGATCCCCGCCAGCGTCGCAAGTAAGGCTCCGGCCAATGTGTACCTGGTTCTGGTCACTTTCGCCGTCATATAATAGACACTCATCGTATAGAATATCGTCTCCGTACAGCTCATCAGAATCGAGGCAAGCCGCCCCAGATAGGAATCCGGCCCATACTCACGGAAGACATCAAGCGCCAGACTGGTTGCCGCGGAAGAAGAGAACATCCGGACGATGGTAAGCGGAACCAGCTCGGGCGGGAAATGAAGCACCTCTGCGGCAGGAGCAATGGCCGCAGACAGGTAGTCAAGCGCCCCTGACGCCCGCAGCATTCCGATTCCGACCATCAGGCCGATCAGCGTCGGAAGAATATTCAGCACAACCCGGAAGCCCTCCTCGGCTCCCTTCACGAATTCATCATATACGGACACCTTCATCAGAAGGCCGAATCCAACAATATATAGTATGAGAATCGGCATGATATAATCAGACAAATAATACAGAAATTCCACGTTCCGGCACACCCAGGGCTTTTCTTACAGCTTATGACGGAAGCTTGCCCGATATGACAGAGGCTGTTCTCATACAGGGGATCCTGCCGGTCACCGGCTCCTGTATGAGAATCATTCAGATCTGCTGAGGCTCCAAAGCATCAATCTGACCGGCAATATAATCCGCCATCTCCCCCTTGGGAAGTCCAAGTGAGATGGACAGCTCCGAATACAGGCGATCCTCCGCCAGCTTCAGATATCTCTCATCCATGGCCGTTGTCTTCTTGCCCTGGCGGATTCGCTGCTGCTTTCTTAAGTATAAGGTCTTGATAATCCGGATCCATTCGCGGCATTCGCCGCTCTTCATTGCCTTCTTGTAAGTCTCTTCCCGCAGCTTATCATTCCCGACCCAGATCTGTTCTATCTCCGGAATCTCCCGTATCAGGGCATCCGCCTCTTCCTTCGACAACAGGGGCCGCATCGCAACTCTCTCATTATCAACCGGGGTGAACAATCTGCCCTTGCTGTCGCTGCACGGCATCAGAATATAATAGAGCCGCTCCTTCGGCACTCCATCCATATTCAGGGTTGTGATATCGATCACTTCACAGGCTCCCGCCGTACCGTAGTTAATATACTCGCCTACCTTAAACATACGCATCTCCCTTCCGCCGGGGATCATCCGTCTTACGAACCTCTGAGTCCAGATAACCATCCGTCTTGTAAAAATTGTATCGCTTCCTTATTTTAGTTTAACATATTTTGTTCGTCTGTGTCAAATTATTTTTGTGCAAATATCACAATTTTGTGGAATAGCACAATGGTATTCTCGCATATTTTTGTTAATTTTGCACAAATACAGTGATCTTCCAATCTTTTCCAGTTTCATTTCAGGCTGCATACTGCTCTTTGTCCTCTCATATACTGAGGAAAAAGGATTTTTTCTCCATGCTGAATTATCTCTGGGCTTCCATGATTATTATTTCCATTCTGGTTGGATCTCTGAACGGCCGCATTGCCGAAGTGGGGGCCGCAGCTCTGGACTCTTCGAAAGAAGCGGTCACACTCTGTATTACCATGCTCGGGATCATGTCCTTATGGATGGGACTGATGCGGATTGCGAAGACGTCCGGCCTGATCGACAAATTATCCTCTCTGCTCTCCCCTGTTCTGCGCTTCCTGTTCCCGGACATTCCTGCAGGGCATCCCTCTCTGGAGTACATCGCGTCCAACCTCATTGCCAATATCCTGGGGCTCGGCTGGGCGGCCACGCCGTTCGGGCTGAAAGCAATGAAAGAACTTGCCGCCCTGGAAGACGAGCGCAGACGCCTCTCCTCTCCCTTTCGGCGGCCCGCGGGCTATGCCGGCAATGAGATGTGTACCTTCCTGATTATCAATATCTCCTCATTACAGCTCATTCCCGTGAACCTCATTGCCTACCGAAGCCAGTACGGCAGCGCGAACCCTTCCGCCATCATCGCTCCTGCGATTCTGGCCACCGCGGTCAGCACAGGAACAGCAATCGTCTTCTGCAAAATCATGAACCACGGAAGACAGGGCAGGCGGGGCGGTCTCTAAGCTGCCGTCCCTGCCCGTCTTCAACGTGGAAGTTACTGGTAATATTCTACTAAAATTCCCCTGATTTTTACATTTTAACCGTCAATATGACAACATCTCATCTTTCTCTTGTTTTGTAAAATAATGTCATTTATGCAATCTGCTAATTTTCTCTTTTTTTCTTTAAAATTATTCTAATTGACTTCTTTATTATGCTATGCTATCTTAAATTAGGTAATTATTTTGAGTTGTTTTTCAACATAGGTATCAGCTGTCGGGAAAGGAGGGTTATCATGAAGAGTACGGGCATTGTCAGAAAGCTGGACGAACTTGGGCGTATTACACTTCCCATTGAATTAAGAAGAACCCTGGGTGTCGGAGAACGGGATTCTCTTGAAATATTCGTAGACGAAGATAAGATTGTTCTGCAAAAGTATGAGCCGAGCGATATTTTCAGCGGAACCAGAGATGACCTGCTGGACTATCGCGGCAAGAAGGTCTCGAGAGCTTCCATCATGGAGCTTGCGAAACTCGCCGGAATCGTAGAATAATCCGCATTCCCGCATGGAACATCAGGGCGGGAGGACGGGTTTTACATAGAGGGTAGAACGCAGGGAGGCTGTCCGATAAGGGACAGCCTCCCTGCACTCTGTATTGATCCCGCCTGTACGGCCTTCTCTCTACGCAAATGGCCCGATCAATTCCTTATAAATATCCCTCTTATGAACCCCCCGATCCGCCGCGACCGCCTTCATCGCATCCTTCCGGCTTAACCCCTGCTCCATATAGAAGTCCATATGCCGATCCAGCGGCCATTCCCTCCACTGCTCTCGCAGCTCTTCCTTCGCCTCTTCTCTGCTCCTGCCCTCAATGACAATCACACACTCCCCCTTCGGCTCCTGCTCCCCGTAATAAGAGAGTGCTTCCTGCAGGGTAGTGGAGAAAACCGTCTCATACCGCTTCGTGAGCTCCCTCAGAACACAGATCTTCCGGTCTCCCAGCACCTGATACAGCTCCTCAAGGGTCCGTACCAGATGGTGCGGCGCCTCATACAGCACAATCGTTCTCATCTCTTCCTTCAATTCCTCCAGGATCGCATGGCGCTCCTTCTTCTCCGGCGGCAGAAATGCCTCGAACGCGAAGCGCCTTGTCGGAAGCCCGGACATGGTCAGCGCGGTGATGCAGGCGCACGCGCCGGGAAGCGACGTAACCGAAAGTCCCGCTTCATAAGCCATCCTGACCAGATCCTCCCCCGGATCCGAAATACCTGGCGTACCCGCGTCCGTAATCAGGGCAATACTCTTGCCTTCCTGCAGCATCTGAATCAGCTCATGTCCCTTCTCCACCTTATTATGCTCATGATAACTGGTCATCGGGGTCTTGATTTCAAAGTGGTTCAGCAGCTTAATCGAATTCCTTGTATCCTCCGCCGCAATCAGATCGACCTCCCTGAGAACCCTTAAGACCCTAAGTGTAATATCTTCCAGGTTGCCGATCGGCGTTGCACATAAGTATAAGGTTCCTGCCATGGTGATTTCTCTCCTTTCCCGGCTAATATCCGTATATGTCATAGATTTCATCGCTGTAGACCCCCGGCTTCGTACATATGATCAGCGGCGGTTCCACCTTCAGATGCGCCCCTGCGCCCTTCACCCCTTCTATCAGAACCATATTCGGCTCCCGATCCGGCAGGGGATGCACGAACTTCATCCGCTTCGGTTCCAGCTTATACTTCGTCATCAGACTGATAATCTGCACCAGCCGGAACGGACGGTGTACCAGATAGAACCGCTTGCCGGGCCGCAGTACCTTCGCCCCCTCCCGGATCACATCCTCCAGGGTACATAAGATCTCATGCCGCGCGATTGCCTTTGGCATTTCGGGATTCACCAGTCCCCGGCTGTGAATCATATAGGGCGGATTCGAAGTTACCACATCAAAGGAAGAGGCACCAAACCGGTTCGACGCGTCCTTAATATCGCCCGTCACAATCTCGATTTTCTCCTGCTGCCCGTTCAGACGCACGCTCCGCCTGGCCATATCCGCGCTCTCCTCCTGTATCTCAAGACCGGTAAAATGCCTACCCTTCGTCTTGCCCTCCAGGAGAATCGGAATAATCCCGGTTCCCGTTCCCAGATCCAGAACCGTCTCTCCTTCCGACACCCGCGCGAACCCGGACAGCAGCACCGCATCCATTCCGAAGCAGAATTTGTCGGGATTCTGAATAATCCGGTAGTGATTGCGCTGCAAATCATCCAGCCGCTCCCCCTCCCGCAATAGGGGCTCTGTCATCCTGTTCTCCATATTACTCCTTATTTCTCCGCCGTTCCATACCGCAAAGCTCCATCTCCGAAGGCAATGCCTTCAAACGACCTCGTTCTGAACCAATAATCCGGCTGTCCCAAAGTCGGACCAATTATTCTCCTGTCCGCTTCCGAGCCCGCCGGATTCCTTCCCTGCCGTCTACACGCTGTCAAGCTGAGATTTGCCTTCCTTCTTCTCAAGCAGCTCCAGCGCCCTCAGCTCCTCGTCCATCGCTACCTTCTCTTTCTTCCGCTTCGGCCGGAAGCGAAGATCCTCTACCTTATATTCCCTGACTTCTTTCTCATCATGATCCAGCGTGACAACCACCCGAACCGTCTGCTTGAGTACGCTCACACTCTGTACCTCTCCCTTCAGCTTGTCGTTCGTGGTAACATAATCCCCGACATTCGGCAGCTTCCCGTTGAGCTCTTCATATGCCTCCTGCTCATTCTTCAGGCAGCACATCAGTCTGCCGCAGACTCCGGATATCTTGGTGGGATTCAGGGAAAGATTCTGCTCCTTCGCCATCTTGATGGATACCGGAGCGAATTCGGTCAGATACGTGTGACAGCACAGCGAACGCCCGCAGATTCCGACTCCTCCTACGATCTTCGTCTCATCTCTCACTCCAATCTGGCGAAGCTCGATCCGGGTTTTGAACACGGAGGCCAGATCCTTGACCAATTCCCGGAAGTCAATCCGCCCGTCTGCCGTGAAATAGAACAGAACCTTATTGTTATCAAACGTATATTCACATCCAATCAGCTTCATCTCCAGGCCGTGCTTCGCGATCTTCTCCAGGCAGATCCGGAACGCATCCTTCTCCTTCTCACGGTTCCTTCTCTCTATCTCATCATCCTCCGGCGTAGCCTTGCGGATTACGGGCTTCAATGGCTGAATCACCGTGTTCTCTTCCACGTCTCTCGGCCCAAGCACGACCGTCCCGTATTCCACTCCTCTGGCCGTCTCAACGATGACCTTATCTCCATTCACAATCTCCATCCCCGCCGGATCGAAATAATAGACCTTCCCGGCCCTGCGGAAACGGACTCCTATTACATTAATCATATTCGCTCTCGTTCTCCTTTATCGTAAGGAGCATCAGCTCCATTGCAATATCAAAGTTCACATTGGCATTCAGCCGTACTCTTGCCTTCTGGATGGCCAGAATAATCGCGTCCAGATGACGGAAGCTGAACTCCACCGCCTGTCTGCGGATTGTCCCCACCTCATCACGGAACAGCAGTCCGTTCACATTCTTCGTTGCCTTGAACATCAGGACATCCCGGTACCAGAGCATCATCAGATCCAGCTCGTCATCAATCGAAGCCTTGTTCTCGGCCAGATGACGAACCGCTTCCATCAGCTCCTCCATCGTGCATTCCTCGATATACTTCAGAATATGAACCAGTTCATCCTTCCTTGCCCCGAATTCCTCGGAAGAAGCATACCGGATTGCCCGTCCCAGATTCCCTCCCGCGAATTCTGCCGCAAGACTGGCCTGATAATCCGGCACTTTGCATACTTCCATAAGATAGCGCCGAATCGCCTCCCCGGACACCGCCCGGAACGAGAGCGTCACACAGCGCGACACGATGGTCGGAAGCAGCTTGTTCCTGTTCGTACACAACAGAATCAGCACCGCGTACTCCGGCGGCTCTTCTATCGTCTTAAGCAGAGCGTTCTGAGCCTGCTCATTCATCTTCTCTGCCTCGTCTATAATATAGATCTTATACCGGCTTGCATAGGGCTTAATGTAAATATCCCCATTCACCTGTTCTCTGATATCATCTACCACAATTCCTGCCTTCTCATGCGTCACCCGAATTACATCCGGCTGATTCCCGGATGCCATCTGCAGGCAGGACTTACAGGCTCCGCACGGATTCACGCCTCCTCTTTCACACTGGAGAGCTGCCGCAAAAATTCCGGCTGTCAGATTCTTCCCGCAGCCATCCTCCCCTTCGAACAGATAGGCGTGAGAAACCTTACTCATTCGAATCGCATTCTGCAAATGTTCAATAATTTGTTCATGTCCGACAATATCCCTAAAATCCGGCATTTCACACACCCCCGTTCTTGATGCTGCGCGTCAGATTGCAGCCGCAGCCGGCTTCTCTCATTATACCATGTCTTACACAAATTTGCATTCATTTTCGCAAGTTCTGTGTATTTTGTGTCCGGCTCAGCCCTCCGAACCAATCGGCGCCATGTTTCGAAGCAACGCCTCATCTTGAAGCATTTCCTTCCGGCTCAGCCCTTCGAAGCAATCACGTCCCGAAGCTGGGCCAGGCATTCCCGGATCGTCCGGTTCCTGTAACGCCTTACAATCCCTGCCTCACGAAGCCGCTCCTCGGAAAAATCCCTGTCATCGGCCAGATACCTCCGGCACATCTCGGCATATTTGGGCGCTCCTGTCTTCTCCTCTCTGGCGATGGCCCGCCGGAGCCGCTCGCCGTCCTCAACCTCGATATAGAGCGGAACCACATGTTCGGCACCGTATCGATTTCGGATGCTCAGATACGTCTCAAGCGTCCCGATCATCAGATAATCCCCCGTCTCCAGATCGATCTGGCCGTCGTCCGCAGTAAAATAATACCAGTCTCCGTATACGGTGTGATAGACCCTCTCTTCTATCACGCTGCCGCTCTCATGCAGCCGCCTCCTCATCTCCTGATCCACGAACCGGTATTCTCTTCCGTCCTGTTCCCCTTCTCTCGGCGGTCTGGTCGTGTACCCGATCACCCGGTTCAGCTTCAGCTCCGGGTCCTGTGTAAGGCACTGATACAGCGTATCCTTGCCGGTCGCGCTCTTTCCCATCAATATATACAGCCTGCCCATTCCGCTTCCTGCCCTTTCTCCGGTATCGTCATGCCGGCGCATTCTCCCGACGGCATACAAGAATCGTCTCGCCCGCGCCGTCGGACATTCCTCCAAGAGCAAGTCCGCTTCTCCTGTATGCGGACAGCGCCGCAAGAATCTCTTCGGTCACCCGCTCTCCGGGAACCAGAATCGGGATTCCGGGCGGATACAGCCAGACATACTCCGCGCTCACAAGTCCCTCGCTCTGCGCAAGCAAAACCCGGTCGAACGAACGTCCCCTTGTCTGAACCTGCCAGGAATACTCCTCCGTCATAGCTGTGATTCCCGCGTATTTCCCGTAATCCGCCGGACCGCTCCCATCTCCCCTGTCCTCATTTTTCTCCTGCTCCTCTAACACGCGATCGATCTCATACAGCGCATCAAGCAGCCGTTTCATTCCATCCCGTGTATCTCCCGGTCCCGTCATACAAATAATATAATCCCCCGACGCCATCTCCGGCATCAGCCGGTAATCTCGAATCAGCCGCCGGTACAGCCATTCGCCGCCATATCCCGTCTCCTTAACGGAGATAACCAGCTTGGACGGATCCACAGACGCGATTGCGGCCCGGCCTCTTGCATCCGCTGCCGATTGCGCTTTCCTGCCGCACCGTTTCGAAGGCCGGTCATGCGCCGCCGGCATGCCTCCCTGGAATACCCGAATCCGCTTCAGCCCCTCTGCTCCTTCGTAGAATTCCGCAAGGCGCTCCTTCCAGTCCGTAAACAGCTCTGCGCCGCGCCGTTCTACCAGATCCAGGCATCTTTCAATTCCCGCCATCAAAATATAAGACGGACTGCTGCTCTGATAGATCCCAAGGAACTGCCTCACCCGTTCGCACGGCGCAAGCTCCCCGCACAGATGCAGCAGCGCGGTCTGCGTTGGTGCGGGCAGCGTCTTGTGTACGCTGTGAATCACCAGATCCGCCCCCTGATGCACCGAACTGTCAGGGAAGCCGAAGCCGAAGCCCAGATGCGCCCCGTGCGCTTCATCCACCAGAAGCGGAATCCCTGCCTCATGGACCGCCTCCGCAATCCGACCGATGTCCGATACAATTCCCTCGTACGTCGGGGACACAATGACAACCAGCCTGATATCCGGGTACTCCTTAAGCGCCGCGCGCACATCCTCCGGCGCGATTCCGCCGCAGATCCCGAACTCCTCTTCGATCTCGGGATACAGGTAGACCGGGCGAAGCCCCCTCAGATAGACCGCATGATAGACCGCCTTATGGCAGTTTCTTGCCATCAGAATCCGATCCCCGGGCTCCGTGCACGCCGAGATTCCCGCGAGCAGCCCGCAGGTGCTTCCGCCCACCAGATAGAAGGTCTCCCGCGCGCCGTACAGCCGCGCCGCGCGCGCCATAGACTCTCTTAGGATCCCCTCCGGCTGATGAAGGTTATCAAATCCCTCAATCTCCGTAATATCTATCCCATAAGGAATCTCAAGCGCGTCAGCAGGATCCCCGAGCAGGCTCCCGTTCCGCTTATGCCCCGGCATATGGAACGGATACAGTCCGTCCTTCGCATACGCGCGCAGGCGCTCATACAGGCTTTCTTTCGGCCCTCTCACCGTGCTCTCTCCCTTTCCGCATGATGCTTACAGGCTCTGCAGATCGCCTTCCATCCGACGATCCTCTTGTACTTCTTCGGAACAGCCGCCTGTCCGCCCTTTCCCTCCTTCACCGCTTCCCGGCGAATGCAGGCGCACTCCTCTTCTTCTATATTCTCTCTGATAATCGGACAATCAAACATATTACATCCTCTCTCCGTAACAGGTATAGAGAATCCCGATTCCCTCATAATCCTCCATCCCCGTAATCCGGATACTGTCTCCCTGGGCCGTAATGGTTACATTCGGTCTCGCGTAGATTCGCTGAATCTTCTTCACCTTCTGCTCCGGCAGAACAATCTCGCCCGGTGCCTGTTCGAAGGTATGTACCACCGCAAGAACCGACAGCTCCGCCCAATCCCGTGATCCGTCCGCTTCTTCCCCTGTCCGTATCACGGCCTGATACCCTTTCAGATGATTATAATACAACGGCTCCTGTCCGTATCTCCTGCTCTTTCCGAACCGAATAATCGGCGCGGCCTCCCGGTAGAAGCTGATGCCCTCCTCTACCGCCTGCCAGGCCGCTTCATTGATGTCACAGATATCCCCCGACAGACACATTCTCCCAAGGAAGGTATTCGCAATCGAATAGAAGGTCCTCTTCAGGTCATCCTCCTTGCGCAGGACCGCCCAGATCTGACTCTGCGCGGGCTGGATTGCCCGCTGCACATTCGCGGCAATCACCGGAATGGTAACACATTCATGCGCGTCCGAGAAGGAAGCCATGCTGACCAGCTCCTGCATGGACGGCTCTAACCTGTGCCCGCCCGACGAACAGTTCTCAATCACCAGATCCGGAATCTCCCTCCGGATTCTGCGGAAGAACTCCTGGGTCGCTGCCATATTCTGGCGCAGGCCCTCTCCCGGAGATTCCGCTCCGTCACAGCCGATTCCGATATTCTCATTATAGTCAACCTTGAGATAACCAAAGCCGTATTTCTTAAGGGTTCCAATCACCTTCTCCGCCAGATACTCAATCACTTCCGGCTTTCTCATATCCCAGAGCCTGCGGACACCGCCCTGAATCGGACAGCCGTCCAATGTCAGCTGCCATTCCTCCCGTTCGGTGAAAGCCGCCGCGGACTGCCCCACAATCTCCATCTCGAACCACAGCCCCGGCACCATCCCGGCCCCGCGGATCGCTTCTACGGCTTCCCCGAATCCGCCCGGGAACAGCTTCTGATTAATCTTCCAGTCTCCCGGATTGTCCCAGTCCCCGGTTCTCTCCGCGTACCAGCCGCAGTCAATCACACAGTAACGGATATTCCTTCCCTTCAGGCACCGGGCAATCCGCTTCATCTTCTCCGCATCCGGCGCTCCCCAGGTGGTACAGAATTCATTGAAAATAATCGGCAGGGTCTTCTCGGCCTCCGGCACCGCCTCCAGATTCCTTCTCTGCGAGCGCGTCAGCCGATAAGCCGTCTCATCCACGTCCCCTTCACACACCGTAAGAACAGCTCTGGGCGATTCGAAGGTTTCCCCCGGACGCAGATCCTTAACCCAGTGTCCGAACTCCCGATCCGCAAGCCCGCCGGACACCGCAAGCCTGTCATCCCTGTCGTACACCTCCATCTGCCAGGAAGCCGGATGATACAGCTGGCTTCCCAGGCACCACCCATATTTCTGATCCTCTAACACCATCCACGGAAAATACCGTCTCACCGGCATGGATCCGACCTGTCCGTACCGGACACAGTTCTGCGCACCGCCATGCGTCCAGGACGGCTCCAGATACAGTTCACCCATTGTATTCGTCAGAAGCTTTCCTTCTCCGCTCCATTTGCTCTGCAGGCGGTGCAGGCGGAAGTCCTCCATCCGTTCCGCCTCCTCAAGCGATCCAATCGCACACAGGCTGTACGACGCCAGATATTCGATTCTCTGATTCCCCGTTGTCGGATTCATAAGCCTTGTCTTCGAAATCAGATACGGTTCTCCTTCTTCATGAATCAGAATATGCTCTGCACGCAGCCTATCGCTCTGAAATTCTGTCACAATCTCCGTAGTCCCCGCTTCTTCCTTCACAGACTGCCCCGTCACCCTCAGCTTCCAGGCAGTTTGTGAATTTCTCATGGTATGTCCAAGCGAATACCCGCCAGGATATACATCGCCGACCGCTTTCACCTGAACCAGGGGTTCCACCTGCCATCTTCCCTCCAGAGTAAACTGAGCCTCCAGCTTCTTAGGCAGAAGCGTCAGACCAAGCACCCCCTGTCCAACATCCTGAATATAAATCGCCGACATATCTCCAAGCGTGAAGCTGCTGTATCGTTTCTTTGTGTTCCCCATTCTAGATCTCCTTTCTGTTCCCGTATCACAAGATCGCGCGGTTGTCCGCGTCTGTCCCCTTACATTTACATTCCATCGCCGTTATCCGCCCCGCCGAAGAATGCCTCCTCAATCATTCTGCACAGCGTATGATAAATGGGGAGATGGTATTCCTGAATCTCATACGTCACCGCAGACGGTGCGCAGATGCAGATGTCGCATAACCCCTTCAGCCGTCCTCCCGTTTCTCCGGTCAGACCGATTGTCGCAAGCCCCTTCGCCTTCGCGGTCTCCACCGCGTATATCACATTCCCGGAATTGCCGGAGGTACTGATTCCAAGCAGCACATCCCCCGGCACTCCGTATCCCATCACCTGCTGCGCAAATACCAGCTCCGGCTTCGCATCATTTGCGAATGCCGTAGAGAGAGCAACGCCTCCGGTCAGCGCAATCGCCGGCAGAGCCCCCTGAAGGTGCCTTGACAACATTTCTCCCTCTTCCCCAAACACGGACAGCGCGGCCTTCATCTCTCCGGACAGAGGACGCTTATGGGCAAACTCCTTCATCAGCTCCCCGACCATATGCTCCGCGTCGGCAGCACTTCCGCCATTCCCGCAGATCAGAAGCTTGCCGCCGCGCCTGTAAGAAGCCCGGATCGCCTCGTATGCCCTTCGGATCTCGCCTTCGCATACGGCAAGTGCCGGGTATCTTTGTATCAGCTGTTCTAAGGCCTCCATAACCCTCCTCCTTGTCGAATCCATTCCCATGATCAAAAAAAGGATGCGGCCCGAACCTCATCCGTTCTTCGCATCCTCTTCCCTTGTATGCCTTTCATACAAAGAAAAGGCCGGATGCTCATCTCCGGCCTTAGCAATGCGCCTCCAGGGGCTCGAACCCTGGACACCCTGATTAAGAGTCAGGTGCTCTACCAACTGAGCTAGAAGCGCATGTCTCATATAATATCTTAAGCGCGTTAATTATCTTAGCACATCTCTCCGCAGAATGCAAGCACTTTTTTAATTATTTTTCAGGGGCTCTCCGAACCGTTCCGGCCGGACAGCCCCTTTGCTCTGATCCTTTAGCTCTTCTGCCCGTAATACGCATTCACGCCGTGCTTCCTCAGGTAGTGCTTATCCAGCAGTTCCTGCTGCATAGGCTGTATCGTATTGCCCGAGAGCGCGAGGTTATGCCATGCCATGAACGCGACCTCCTCCAGCACAACCGCGTTGTGAACCGCGTTGTGCGGATCCGTCCCCCACGCGAATGGGCCGTGGCTATGTACCAGAACCGCAGGCACGTCATCAGGAGAAATGCCGTCCTGAACGAATCGCTCAATGATGACGCTCCCGGTCTCCTTCTCGTACGCGCCCGCAATCTCCGCGGGCGTCATCCTGCGCGTACAGGGGATCTCTCCGTAGAAATAATCCGCGTGCGTGGTTCCAAGCGGCACAATTCCAAGTCCTGCCTGCGCCATCGTGGTCGCCCACCGTGAGTGCGTGTGCACGACTCCCCCGATATTCGGAAATGCCCGGTACAATTCAAGATGCGTCGGCGTATCCGAAGAAGGATTCAGCTCTCCCTCCACCCGATTCCCCTGCAGATCCACCACTGCCATATCGGAGGCCTTCATGACATCATAGTCCACTCCCGACGGCTTAATCACAATCAACCCCGATTCGCGATCGATACCGGAGACATTCCCCCATGTAAATGTAACCAGCCCGTGTCTGGGAAGCAGCATATTCGCTTCATATACCTTCTGCTTCAACTCTTCTAACATAGATCCTCCCTTTCCGCCCGGCAGGAACGCGCCTGTCCTGTATCATACAAATTCACGATAAAGCCGCACCACTTCCTCCAGGATCCGGATACTCTCTTCCGGATTGTCCTTCACATTCAGAGAATGTCCTCCTTCCGGCGCCTGCCACAGGGCAATCTGATGCTCGTCACAATAAGCCTTCAGCTGCTCCTTCCTGAGAACATAGTCCCGGCCTCCCGCAATCACAAGACAGCGTCCCGGTTTCATCAGACGCAGCGTTCCGGGAAGCGGAGTCAGGAAGATATGCCTGACAGACAGGCCCAGCTGTTCCTCCACCCATCCCGCAATGATGGTGCCGATACTCTTAGAAACGAATACAATCTCAGAATACTCCGGAAGCGGAACGGCCTTCACGGCACGCAGGGCGCTCTCCCTCACAAGAGACATCACCTCTTCGGGATTCCCCGCCGTCTCTCCGTAATCCACCTTCAAAATCTCGTACCCCTTCCCTTCCAGTACCCGAATCGCGTAATAAAACAGCGGGGAATCCACACTGTAATTCCTTCCGGGAAAGAGTACGGCCAGTTTCCTTTGAGCTGCTTGATTCATGACAGTCCCTCCTTATCCTGTTTGTAGTGAACGAACAATCCGCCCGGAAGACTGTCTGCTAACTCCATCCATTCACCCAGTCCTCCAGCTCGGTCTTTTGTTTCCGGCTCATCTTCCTCCCGCCGGCCAGAGCCGACATAAATCGCTCCAAAGAACCGCCGTACATCTCGCTCAATATTCTCTCCGCATTCTTCTTCTCGAATTGAGTCCGATCCATCGCCGGCCAATAGAGGTAAGAACGGCTGTCCAGGCCGATCTTAAGATATCCTTCTTCTGCTAACTTACTTAGAAAGGTATTCAGCGTCTGAATCTTCCAGTTCTTTCCTTCTTCGTTGAATATAGCGAGAAGCTCTTTGGAGGTCACCTTGCGGTCAATCTTCCAAATCCTTTGCAGAATTTCATATTCTGTGTCCGTTAGTAAAATATTATTGCGCATCTCACTCTTCCTCTCAAGGTTATTAGTATTCTGCCATATAATTATACTATATTTATATAATAATGTCAAAAATAAAATGCTGTAAAAAGGGAGGAAGGCCGCCGGATCCCTCCGTGCGGCCTGGTATGTATGAAAAAGCTCTATATGTGATAAACACCAACAGAAGCAGGTTCCTCTGCCGATGGAATTGTCCCGCCTGGCATCCGGCTGACGTGTTCCTTATGTTGTAATTCATTATACGGAGCAAATATGTTGAAACTGTGTAGGATTCATTTAAAATTTATTAAAACCCGGAAAAAATTCTTAAGAAACTCTGTTGAAATATGGAACATGTGCGCGGCCCGGCACAGTTTCCCATAAAAGGGAGGAAGGCCGCCGGAGTGACTCCAAGCGGCCTTATGTATGAAAAAGCATCAATCTATGGGACACCGGAACAGTGGGGAATCCATTCCGGTGGATCTTTGCGTTCTTTATGATTCATATTATATCGTGTAAATATGAAGAAACTGTGTTTTAGTTGTGTATATTCTGTGAAGAATAGGGCGTTTTTTGTCGAATTCTCTGCCTTCATCTTGAAAGTCCCGCTGAGAATGGTTATGATAGCTTAAAAAGGCAGAAAGGAACTTTGATATGAGACTTAGAAATGTAACCGGATCCCGCGAGCAGGTTGCGGAGAGCCGTTTTGTCGTACAGGAACCCGAGCGCTTTCGGGGCGTCTGGAATGATTTCTTCCAGAATCAGAATCCCCTTCACATTGAAATCGGTACGGGAAAGGGCCGTTTCCTGACTTCCCTGGCCGTACAGAATCCTTCGATCAATTATCTGGGGATTGAAAAATATTCCAGTGTCCTTCTGCGCGCGGTTCAGAAGATGGAGCAGATGGAGGAATGCGCCAATCTGTATTTCCTGCGGTACGATGCCGAAGAGATTCTCAGCCTGTTCGACCGGGATGAGGTTTCCCGCATTTATCTGAATTTCTCCGATCCGTGGCCGAAGGACAGGCACGCAAAGCGCCGGCTCACTTCAAGGGAATACCTCAGACGTTATGATCAGTTCTTAACGAAGGACGGAGCCGTGATATTTAAAAGCGACAACCGGGGGTTGTTTGATTTCACTCTGGAAGAGGCGGCGCAGGCGGGCTGGAAGACCTCGGAGGTCACTTACGATCTGCACCGGAGCGAATATATGCAGGGAAATATCATGACGGAATATGAAGAGAAGTTCAGCGCTCTGGGCAATCCGATCCACCGGGTTGTGCTGACAAGATAGCGCTGCACCGTCTTCCCGGGCCGTACCCCGGATCAGCCGGACACGCACCATTCTTCCGGGAAGCGCATACCGTATACTAAGGTAAAATGATTGCACAAAGCGGGGAATGAGCATGAAGAAGCCGTTCAAACATAAGCTTGCCTGTATGCTCGGCGGCAACGTGGAGCTGAACCGGAAGGTTCTGAACCTGAAGAGATGCTGGGATGATGTAGAATGCACCCTTCGAACCATCTGTAAGAAGAAGGGAATGTCCGGCGGGAGGCGGCGGGATTAAGGGCCGCCTCCCGCCGCCTTATTATGCGCCCGGCGCGTCCTCCTCCCGGACCAGTTCGATCCAGTCGCTGTTATGAATCAGGAACGCGTTCGCGTCATCCGTATCAATATGCATATCCAGCTCGAAATCATCCCTGACCCGGATGATCACATTGTCCAGGATCCCGCCTTTCGCATTATGTATCTTAACCATTACCTTCTCTCCGTTCTGCACTCCGTACTTCTTCGCGTCGGCCGGACTCATATGGATGTGGCGCTCCGCAACGATGCACCCCTCCTTGAGCACAATCACCCCTGCCGGCCCAATGATGGTAATCGGCGCACTCCCGGCCAGATCCCCCGAGCTTCTGACCGGAGGATTGATTCCCAGCTTCCTTGCGTCCGTCATGGAAATCTCAACCTGGCTCTTGCCGCGCAGCGGCCCAAGGATCCGGACGCCCTCGAAGCTGCCTCTCACTCCCGCAATCGTAACCTTCTCATTCGATGCATACTGCCCCGGCTGGGAGAGCTCCTTAAACACGGTCAGCTCGTACCCTTCTCCGAACAGCGTATCCAGCGCCTCGCGGTCAAGATGCACATGTCTTGCGGATATGCTGACCGGAATCTTATTCATCTTCTTATGTACCATTCCGTCATAATTATCAATGGTATTAATCTCGATCCTTTCAAAATCTATCGACAAAAATGTACGAAAATTGTTATATATCTGCCGCATGTTAGCCCTCCGTCCTGTGATACCCTTCATTATACCTGTTTTTCCATTCCCCGTAAATAGGTTCGTCAAATATTAAGATTTTTTCGCTTGCGGCCATGAACAAAATACTCTATAATATTGCATGTACTATAACTGGAATGTTTTGTATCGATTGGTTTGTATAGATTGGAGATATCAATGATTGGTGTATTAAATAAAATGAAACGTCATCTTTGCCGCGTGCTGATTCTGTGTGTTGCCGTAACCGGGTTTGCGTATTCTTCTCCCGGCGCGTCGGCAGCCGAATCGACTGCGGATCTTCCCGACCCGGGCCCCGTGGATGAGTCTCTCTGGCCCTCCGGCGAGCCTGAGGTGAATGCCGCCTCGGCGATTGTCATGGACGCGGATACCGGCTTAATTCTCTATGAGAAGGATATTCACGCGCAGAGATATCCCGCCAGCATTACCAAGATCATGACCACGCTTCTCGCACTGGAGAACGGGAATCTGAACGATATCGTAACCACCTCATACGATGCGATCTGGGATGTGGACCGG
>CALWGS010000256.1 GCA_944380155.1 uncultured Lachnospiraceae bacterium | reverse complement strand
TTCGTATAGCTTCCCGTCTGAATCCGGCCGGTCACCGCAATCTTGATTCCCTGTCTGAGATACTTCTCCGCGAATTCGGCGGACTTTCCGAACGCAACACACGGAATGAAATCCGCATCCTGCTCTCCCTGTCTTCTGAATCTGCGGTCAACCGCCAGCGTATATCTGGCGATCGCAAGAGAATTCTCTCCCTGAGAATATCTGACCTCCGGATCTCTGGTAAGCCTGCCCATCAATATGACTTTGTTCAAAGGAATCCCTCCTGTTATGCGTCCCGTCTAATGCATAAAAATCTGATTACGTTGTCCATAATACGAACTCTCTGCTCGATCTCGTTCGGACAAGTCGAATCAGCATCGAACTGGATGAAATAGTAGTTGCCCTCTTTCATCTTCTGGATCTCATAAGCGAGCCTCTTCTTACCCCAGTCGTCCACATTCGTAATCGTGCCGCCGAATCTGGCGATCAGATTCTTCACGTTCTCAACGACTGCCGCTCTTGCGTCATCCTCGATCTTTGCATTAACAACTAAAGCTAATTCGTAATGATTCATAGTTGTCTGCACCTCCTTCTGGCCTCTGGCCCATTCCTGTCCCGCAGACAGCAACGAGCAAGGAATTATTAGTTATCATATCACAAGCCCTGATTATACTACAAATTTTCCCATGTGGCAAGGGTTTTTTCAGGATTCTTTCCACACTGTTTTTCGGTCTTTCCAACCCTTCCTACCACCGATTCTCCGTTCCCGGGCATCTTCTTGCCCGAATCGCCGCCCGCATCTCCACATAACATCCACAGATTCGGCACATTCCCTCCATCAGACTTTCACATTCCCTGCACAGCGCAAGCCTTCTCTCGTACTCCCTCTGTTCCGTCTTAATCTCCGGATCCAGATGCCTGATATATTCCCGCATGGTCTCAAAATACTCCGACGGCATATCCTGGATCAGGCATTTTCTGCAGATTCTCCGTTCCTCCGCTTCCATGCTGTCTCCCTCCCTTATCCCTGGGTCTTAATCGAAAGCGCCTTATTAATGACTTTCAGGTATACGACAGAGGATACCACCCCCGCAATCAGATCGGACAGCGGCTCGGTCCAGAATACAGCCCTCGCGCCCCAGATCGCGGGGAGCCCGAACACGAACAAGAAGAAGATCCCCTTGCGGAAGAAGGACAGGGGAATCGAAATCTTCACCATCCCCATTCCTGTGAAGCCGTCTACAATCGTATATTGGAACGCCAGCGGAATAATCGCCAGAGTGAACACCTGGATCGCCCAGACGCACAGCTCCATATTCTCCGCGTTCGAGGAGAATAGTCTCACAAAATACTGTGGAACCAGTCTGGCCGCCAGGAACATCACCGTGGTAAAGAGAACGGAGAGTGCAAGGATATATCGCTGCGCCTGCTTGATCCTCTCCGGCTGTCCCGCCCCATAGTTAAATCCCAGAATTGCCTGCGTTCCTCCCGTAATCCCTCCGAGCGGCATGGTAACAATCAGCATGAAGCTCTGGACAATAGTCGCGCAGGTGACATACAGATCCCCGTTCTCGGCTCCTCCGTACGTCTGAAGCACCGTATTCAGCGTAATAATCAAAATACTGTCAAATGCGATAATCATAAACGGAGCGAAGCCGATTGCCAGAATCCGCTTCATAATCTCCGGACTGTATCCCCCGAATGTAATCCGAATCGGCGGCTTCTTACTGAACAGGAATCCGAGTACGAACGCACAGGAGAGGATCTGGGAGATGACAGTCGCAATCGCGGCACCCTCCACCCCCATATCAAGCCCGAACATGAACAGCGGATCCAGAATCAGATTGGCCGCCGCCCCGATGAGCACGGAGAACATCCCGGTCTTGGCATAGCCCTGGCTGATAATAAACTGATTCATCCCCGTCGCCATCAGGGCGAACACCGTACCGCATACATAGATCGTCATATATGCGTCCGCATAGGGGAACGTGCTCTCACTCGCGCCGAACCACATCAGGAGAGGCCTTTTCAGAAGCAGCGCGGCCACAGTCGCCGCCGCCGAGATCACCAGCAGCATAAGGAAGCTGTTCGCGACAATCTGCCGCGCCTGATCTTCCTGCTTCTCCCCCATACGGATACTCATCAGGGGCGCTCCTCCGATTCCGATCAGAGACGCGAAAGAAGAAATCAGCGTTACAATCGGCCCGGCCACTCCCACGCCCGCCAGAGCGGTATCCCCAATCCCCGGAAGATTGCCGATGAACATTCGATCTACAATGCTGTACAGAACGCTGACAAACTGCGCCAGCATGGACGGAATCGCAAGCCTGATGACAAGCCTTCCGATCGGATCGGTTCCCAGATGATTCTGTGCCTTCATATCATAAAACACTCCTTTGACTGATTCATTGCCGGAGCATGGTACGACAGATCCACTCCGGGCTCTGACTATCATACCATGTTCCCGGTATTTGTCAACGGAAAACCGGACATTGACAAATTCCGCAAATCACGGATAATAGAAGAATACGACATCACACCTGAAAGGAGCCTGCCATGCTGCTGTTTGCCGCCGCTCTCTATCCGGAAGCGGCTCCCCTGATTGATTTTCTTCATTTAAAGAAAGATCCCGCCTTCCGCGCGTTCGACCTGTTCACATCCGCGGACGCCGCTCTGATCATCACCGGCTGCGGCCCAGCCAACGCGGCCGCAGGCACAGCCTGCCTGCTGACCGCGAGACCTCCAAAGTCCTCGGATTCCTTCGTCAACTTCGGAATCTGCGGCTGTTGTTCCCGGGACACTGCAATCGGAACTCCGTATCTGGCCTGCCGCATCACGGATGCCGGGGACGGCAGAACCTATTATCCGGATCTGCTGTATGCTTCCCCGTTTGCCGAAGCCGGCATCACAAGCTTCTCAAAGCCGGTTTCCAATCCTGCCGCCCTCCCGAGGCTGCCGGAAAGCTCCGCCCCTGATCCGGGGCAGCCAATCGCCCCGTCCGGCAGGAAGCAATGGGCATACGGAACTCTTCCGTACGGAACTCTTCCGTACGGAAATCTCCTCTTCGATATGGAAGCGGCCGCCTGTTACCAGAGCGCCAGACATTTTCTGATGCAGCATCAGATGATCTTCTGCAAGGTGGTATCTGATTATGGAACCTCCGGCCGGCCTGCTCCGGGCGCGGTTGCGGATCTTCTAAAAGAACCCGCTGCCTCCCTGACAGCCTGGCTGTCCGGCCTGCCCGCTCCCGACCTCAGCCCGGATCCCTTCACCGAATCAGATCATGAGGCCATCCGGACCGCTTCCGAACGCCTGAAGCTAAGCGAAGCCATGCACGCACAGCTCATCCGCCTGATGACCTACGCGTCTCTGACCGGGCACTCCCCGGCAAAACTGCTTGCTTTCTTTGCCGCGCCGGAATTTACCTGTACATCCAAAAAGGAGGGAAAACGCTATCTTGAACAGCTTAAATACCGTCTGTCCGGCCAGGCAGACCTTTAATCCCCCGTTCTCAAGGATCTATGCCGAACGGGAGGCTCTTGCGCACCCGAGAGCCGCGCAGGTCCTCTCTGCCTTCCCCGCTTCCCGCGTCATTGTGATTGATCACTACAAGGATGTCTTCAACCGGACCCATCAGAGCTTCTACCTGCAAAAACAAAGCCAGGCTCTGATCCTGGCGGTGAAGAAGGGAACGCTGATCTATCCCGGCGCCCCGTTCTGCCAGGACTTTGGGAATTCCCATTTTTACTATACCTCAAGTGTGATGAACTGCATCTATGACTGCGAATACTGCTATCTTCAGGGAATGTACCCTTCCGGCAACCTGGTTCTCTTCCTGAACCTGGAAGACATCTTCGGGGAGGTTCGGGCCCTTCTTGCGCGGCACCCGGTCTACCTGTGCGTCTCCTATGATACCGACCTGCTGGCCCTGGAAGGGATTACGGGATTGGTCAGGGACTGGATCGCCTTCGCGGGAGAACATCCCGATCTGACACTTGAGATCCGGACGAAGAGCGCGGCCTTCTCCCGAATTGCAGACCTTGCGCCCTTACAGAACGTAATTCTTGCATGGACCCTCTCTCCTGAGGCGGCAGCGCGCCATGAACACCGCGTCCCGTCGCCGGCCCTCCGCTTACAGTCTGCCTTACACGCGTTAAGAGCCGGCTGGCCCGTCCGCCTGTGCTTCGATCCGCTTCTGCTGCTCCCGGACGCGCGGAATCTCTACCGAACCTTCATCGAAGAGGTATTTCGCACCCTGCCCGGGGATCAGATCCTGGACATCGGCATCGGCCCGTTCCGCATCTCGACCGAATACCTGAAGCGAATCCGCAGGAGCCGCCCGGCCTGCGCCATACTCAGCTATCCGTTCGAGGTCACGGACGGCTCCGCGTCCTATGATCGCACCGCCATGCACGCGCTGATGGATGAAGTGTGCAGCCTGATCGCAAAGTATGTAAACCCGGACAAAATCTATCGATATGAGGAGGATAACTAGATGGAACCACGATACGCTCTCTTAACCGGAGCCAGCTCCGGAATCGGACTGGCCATCGCCCATATGCTGCCACAGCTCGGCTATACGGTCTGCGGGATCGGGCGAAGCTTCCCGCAGGATATACCCTCTTCCCCTTCCTTTCTCCCAATCTGCCTGGATCTGACACGAACCGGAGAGCTTGCCGCAAGGGTTCGAGAGCTGCGCAGGGAAATGCCGTTCTCCCTTCTTATCAATAATGCCGGCGTCGGATACTTCGGGCTTCACGAGGAATTAAACCCGGCGAAGATTCATGAGATGACTACAGTCAATCTTGAGGTTCCCATGCTCTTAACCCACCTGCTGCTGCGGGATCTGAAGAAGGAGAAAGGCATGATCATCAATATTTCCTCTGTTACCGCCAAGCAGAGCAGCCCGCACGGCTGCGCGTACGGAGCTACCAAAGCTGCTTTAAGCGCCTTCTCCGCAAGTCTCTTTGATGAGGTTCGCAAATACGGCGTCCGCGCAGCCGCCATCCATCCGGATATGACGCGAACCCGCTTCTACCGGAACGCGGACTTCACGGCGGATCCCGCGCAGGACGCCTCTTTGTCCCCGCAGGATGTCGCGTCCGCCGTGCGCTTCCTTCTGACCGCCCCGCCGGACTGCGCCGTTACCGATATCACCCTCCGTCCTCAGAAGCACCGGATTCAGAGAAAGCCCCAGAATAATTTGTAATTTTTTTGTTTTCTTGTACAAATTTTGGATTATTTCTGATACAATAGATTTGTGACAAAATCTCCATCACGTTCGGAAAGGAGGAGCCTCTCTTATGCAGCAGGCTTTATTATACACCATTGTGTCCGCCGATACTCTTCATGAGATGCTGGAGGCCTTCCATGCCTGTATGAATCTGCCCATTCAGGTACTAGACACAGAAGGCTTTCTTCTTGATTCCTGTGGAGAGACTTCTTCGTACTGCCGGTGCTTCCGGCGCTTCCTGCCCCCCGATGAAGGATGCGAAAAGATTCACGCGGAGGCAGGAAGGAAGGCAGCCGCTCTGGGAGACTCCTGGCTCTTCTCCTGTCCCGCCAATCTCAGCTGCCTTGTATTTCCGCTGTTCTTCCACTCCAATCTTCTCGGTTCCATCCTTGCGGGGCCGTTCCTGACGGACAGACCGGAATCCGGACTGATAACCGGACTGCCCGGACGCTTCCATATCCCGACCGGAGAGCTGTTCCATCTGTACGATGAGCTGGCTGCAATCCGGATCATCCCGCCCGAGACCGTGAATGCCGTGAGCCGCCTTCTGTATTTTCTCTTCTCCGGCCTGATTCAAGAGAGCAAAGAACCACAGCGGCAGAATCAGGAGAAGATGATTCAGCAGTCCCGGATTCAGGAAACCATAACAAGGTATCAGACGGGAAGCACGAAGGAATCGGATACCTATCCCTACGAACTCGAGAAAGAGCTGATCGCCAAGGTGAAGACCGGTGCGAAGCAGGAGGCCAAGGGAGTTTTAAACACATTGCTCGGATATGTTCTCTTCTCGGGAGGCTCCAGCCTTGATATTCTCAAAGCCAGGGCTTCTGAGCTGACGACTCTTCTCTCAAGAGCCGTCATTGAGAGCGGCGCATCCACGAATACCATACTAAAGCTCAATAACCAGTTTCTCAGAAACTTCCAGCAGATCGATTCCATGGACACCCTCTGTCTGAAGCTTCAGGAAACGGTTGAGGCATTCACGGACAGTATGTTCGGCGCTCTCCCGCCCTGCAGCAGCCAGAGCATAAAAAAAGCGGTCCGTTACATAGCGCATCACTATGCACAGCCGCTTACTCTTGAGGAAGTCGCGGGGGCGGTCCACCTCAATCCGTCTTATTTTTCCACTCTGTTTAAGCAGTCCCTCGACCTTTCCTTCCGGGAATACCTGAATCTGGTGCGCGTAGAAGAGAGCAAACGCCTTCTCGCGGGCACGAACGACTCCATCATTGACATTGCGGCCGCTGCCGGATTCGAGAATCAAAGCTACTTCTCCAAGGTATTCAAGAAATATACCGGCATGACCCCCAGACAGTTCCGGTAACGATGTGTCTCCTTCGCATACCGGCCCCTCTTCCAATCTGCTTAACCGGTCTGACCGCCTTCCTCACAGTACCGCGCGATCCGGGCAAGAACCCGTCTGACCGGCCGATAGAAGACCAGCATAACCGCAAAGTTCCCCGCCCCGTGCAGCAAATCGAACGGGATTCCGCTGATAAAGAAGGAGAGCATGGCTCCCGGCCCTCCCATAATCAGATAGGGAAAGGAACATAAAAAGCCGAAGGACAGGCCGTAGATTCCGGAAATCAGCGCCCACAGCAGGGTACTGGTATTCTTCCGGAACACCCCGGCTATGAAATACAAAATGGTCCATACATACAGATACATCCACCACCAGATCCCAAAGCCGTACACCAGGCCCTCCAGAACCGCGAAAACATAGATCACACACAGGGTCTTCCTCTTAAACTCCAGCGTATATAAAATCACCAGAAGGGACACCAGCTCGATATTCGGCAGGAAGCCAAGCATCACCTGAACCACAGGCCGGATCGCCGACAGGAACGCGCATACCGCAATGTCCTTAACCGTTGCCTTCATCGTCCCGTTCAGGCAGGCGTATAGACGATCTGAAATTCATCCCCGTCATTCACCACCTGCTCATCTACTCCGTAATTGCAGTATTCCCCGTTCACGAGGAACGACCAGTACGCACCGTCAAGCGTATAATCCGCGCGGACACCGTTCACCGTATCCACCATAAGGCCGAACTCCGACTCCGTGCCCTCAATCGTTAAT
>CALWGS010000255.1 GCA_944380155.1 uncultured Lachnospiraceae bacterium | reverse complement strand
GCGTATTCGGAGTATCTCGAGAAAACCCAAAAGGAGGGTCCGCCTTGTTTGATTTTGAAAAGCCTAAAATTGAGATCGCAGAAGTTTCTGAAGATAAGAAATATGGACGTTTTGTCGTAGAGCCTCTGGAAAGAGGGTACGGTACAACTTTGGGTAATTCTCTCAGAAGAATTATGCTGTCGTCTCTTCCGGGCGCCGCAGTGAGCCAGGTGAAGATTGACGGCATAGTTCATGAGTTCAGTTCCATTCCCGGCGTTATGGAGGATGTGACTGAGATTATAATGAACATCAAGAGTCTGGCAATTAAGAATAACAGCGAAACCAACGAGCCCAAGACCGCTTATATCGAGTTCGAGGGCGAAGGGGTTGTAACTGCGGGAGATATTCAGGTTGATCCGGATATTGAGATCCTCAATCCGGAGCTTCCGATCGCCACCCTGAATGGAGGCGCGGATTCCAAGCTGTATATGGAGCTGACCATTACCAAGGGAAGGGGCTATATCAGTGCGGACAAGAATAAGCGCGATGATCTGCCAATCGGCGTCATTGCCGTGGATTCCATCTATACTCCTGTGGAGCGTGTTAACTTAGCTGTAGAGAATACCCGTGTCGGTCAGATAACGGATTTCGATAAACTGACGCTCGACGTATATACGAACGGTACGTTGGCGCCGGATGAAGCGGTCAGCCTTGCGGCCAAGGTGTTAAGCGAGCATTTGAAGTCCTTCATCGACCTCTCTGAGAACGCCAGAACCGCCGAGGTTATGGTGGAGAAGCAGGATAACGAGAAGGAAAAGGTTCTCGAGATGAACATCGATGAGCTGGAGCTGTCCGTGCGTTCTTACAATTGTTTGAAGAGAGCCGGTATTAATACGGTAGAGGAATTGTGCAGCAGAACCTCGGAGGATATGATGAAGGTCCGGAATCTGGGCCGCAAGTCGCTTGAAGAGGTTCTCGCGAAGCTGAAGGAGCTCGGTCTGTCGCTGAATCTGGGTGACGATTGAGAACAACCGGGATAATAGTTCTAAGGAGGGAAATTCATGTCAGGCCATAGAAAGCTTGGAAGAACCACAAGCCAGAGAAAGGCATTGTTAAGGAATCAGGTCACGAACCTGTTATATCATGGTAAGATTGTAACGACCGAAGCGAAGGCAAAGGAGATCCGCGGGATTACAGAGAAGATGATCGCGATGGCCGTTAAGGAGAGAGATAATTACGAGACCGTCACAGTGACCGCTAAGGTTGCCCGCAAGGACAAGGACGGCAAGAGAGTGAAGGAAGTTGTCAACGGCAAGAAGGTGGATGTATTCGATACCGTTGAGAAGACGATCAAGAAGGATAAGCCTTCCAGACTTCACGCAAGAAGAAAGATGCTGGCGTTCTTCTACCCTGTTACAGAGGTTCCGAAGGAAGCGGCAGGCAGGAAGAAGAATACGAAGCAGGTTGATCTTCCCGCGAAGTTATTCGATGAGATCGCGCCGAAGTACGCAGATCGCAACGGCGGCTACACCAGAATCGTGAAGATTGGGCAGCGCAAGGGCGATGCGGCAATGGAAGTATTAATCGAGCTGGTATAAGAGAAGACAGAGGGAATATCCCGAAGCAATAAGAAGCCTTCAGATCGGAAGAGTCCGGTCCGGGGGCTTCTCTTTTTTGTATCGCATATTTACATTTGACTTCATGGTATGCTATAATTGCCCATGATGTGCGAAAATAACGCATTTTCGAGGGAAGGAATGACCTCCCGGGAAAGGGATGCATGTTCAAGGAGAGGGATCGATTGCAGCATGAAGATGATAGAGATCAAGGATCTGATATTTGAATATATGAGGCGGGACGACGAGGGGAATGTGGAGAGCGTCAACCGCGCCGTGGATGATGTGGATCTGGATATTGAGGCTGGGGATTTTGTGGCGATTCTCGGGCATAACGGTTCGGGAAAGTCAACGATTGCAAAGCACATTAACGCGATTCTGATTCCGACAGGCGGAACCGTATGGGTGAACGGAATCGATACGAGGCAGGAGGAGCGGATCTGGGATATCAGACAGTCGGCGGGAATGGTGTTCCAGAATCCGGACAATCAGATTATTGCGACGGTCGTTGAGGAGGATGTTGGCTTCGGCCCCGAGAATCTGGGAGTTCCGACGGAGGATATCTGGAAGCGGGTGGAGGAGAGCCTGCGCGCGGTCGGAATGCTGGAGTACCGGCGCCACTCGCCGAATAAGCTCTCGGGCGGGCAGAAGCAGCGCGTGGCGATTGCCGGGATTATGGCGATGAAGCCGAAGTGTATTGTTCTGGATGAGCCGACGGCTATGCTGGATCCGAACGGCCGCAGGGAGGTAATCCGGACGGTCAGGGAGCTGAATCAGAGGGAAGGGGTTACGGTTCTTCTGATTACGCATTACATGGATGAAGTCATTCATGCGGACAAGGTGATTGTAATGGATGAAGGGAAGGTCGTCATGCAGGGAACGCCGCGGGAGGTCTTCTCGCGGGTGGATGAGCTTAAGGCAAGACGGCTGGACGTTCCGCAGGCGACGGAGCTGGCGTGGGAGCTGAAGAAGGAAGGAATCCCGCTTCCGGACGGCATTCTGACCGCGAAGGAATTCGCCGATGCGTTCGCGGATTATATGAGGCAGTGCGGCGGGCAGGGGATACGCTGAGGCGGGGTCTGCATGGCGGACGGGGATCACTGAGGTGAGGCATCTGTGCAGCGGACAGGAATACAGGAGATCAGGTCTGGAAGATAACAGGCTGTGAAATGGAGGAAAGAATGGGAATTCGTCTGGAGAATGTCAGTTATGTCTATTCGAGCGGTACCGCGTATGAGATGCATGCGCTTAATTCCGTCTCTTTGGAGATTCCGGACGGCCAGTTTATCGGGCTGATCGGACATACAGGTTCCGGCAAATCCACGCTGATTCAGCATTTGAACGGACTGGTGAAGGCAAGCGAGGGAACCATATATTATAACGGGGAGAGTATCTATGCGGAAGGGTACGACATGAAGAAGCTGCGCAGTCATGTCGGACTGGTCTTTCAGTACCCGGAGCATCAGCTCTTCGAGACAACGGTGAAGAAGGATGTGGAATTCGGACCGCGTAATCTCGGGCTGTCTGAGGCGGAGATTGAGACCAGGGTGGCAGAGGCGCTGCGTATGGTCGGGGTGCCGCAGGAGCTGTATGATGCTTCGCCCTTCGAGCTGTCCGGCGGCCAGAAGCGGCGTGTGGCGATTGCGGGCGTTCTTGCGATGCAGCCGGATGTTCTGATCCTGGATGAGCCGACTGCGGGACTTGATCCGAGAGGAAGGGATGAGATTCTGGATCAGATTGCAAGAATCCACAGGGAACGGAGGATGGCTGTTGTGCTGGTGTCCCACAGCATGGAGGATGTGGCCAACTATGTGGAACGCCTGATTGTGATGAACCACGGGCGTGTTGCGTATGACGGGACGCCAAGAGAGGTCTTTGCCCATTATAAGGAGCTGGAGGCAATCGGACTTGCGGCCCCGCAGATTACGTATCTGATGAACGACATCAGAGAGCAGGGATATGCGATTCCATCCAATGTGACGACCGTTGCGGAGGCGAAGGAGCTTCTGATTCCTATTCTGAAGGGGAATTCTGTCCGGAGAGGAGGCGGGATATGATACGGGACATTACAATCGGACAATATTATCCGGCGGATTCCGCGATTCACAGGCTGGATCCCAGAGTCAAGCTTTCGGGAACCATGCTGTATATCATTTCGCTCTTTCTGTTCGATACCTTTATCTGCTATGGGGCGGCGGCTCTGTTCCTGTTTGCGGTGATTCGGGTATCGAAGGTGCCGGTCCGTTATATCGTCAGAGGATTGAAGTCGATTCTCATCCTTCTTCTGTTCGCCGTTGTGTTCAACATTTTTCTGACACCGGGCGAGGAATTGTTCCGGGCAGGTTTTATCCGGATTACCAAAGAGGGACTGCGCCTTGCGGCGTTCATGGCGATCCGGATGATTCTGCTGATTATGGGCTCCTCGATTATGACCTTCACCACGACGCCGAATCAGCTGACGGACGGTCTGGAGAATCTGCTTGGCCCGTTGAAGAGAATCCGGGTTCCCGTACATGAGATTGCCATGATGATGTCAATCGCGCTTCGTTTCATTCCGATTCTGTTAGAGGAGACGGACAAGATCATGAAGGCGCAGCAGGCAAGATGCGCGGACTTTGAATCCGGCGGCCTGATACAGAAGGCAAAGAGCCTGATTCCGATCCTGGTTCCCCTGTTCGTCTCGGCATTCCGGCGGGCGAATGACCTTGCAATGGCAATGGAGGCGCGCTGCTACCGCGGAGGAGAGGGAAGGACGAAGATGAAGCCGCTGTGCTATCATGGGGCGGAATATGCGGCATATGGCATACTGGCGGCATATCTGGTTCTGATTATCGGAATCAATCTTGTGGTGAACCGGATATTGGGGTAGGCATGGGACATACGGCAAAGGAGCGAGGACGAACGTGAAACGGATTAAATTGGTTGTGTCCTATGACGGCACGAATTATTACGGATGGCAGAAGCAGCCGAATGCGGTTACGGTAGAGGAGGTTCTGAATCGTGAGCTGTCCAGGCTGCTGGGAGAGGCGGTTGAAGTCATCGGGGCAAGCAGGACGGATTCCGGCGTGCATGCACTTGGAAATGTCGCGGTGTTCGATACCGATACCCGGATTCCGCCCGAGAAGATATCCTATGCGCTGAACGCGAGGCTGCCGAAGGATATTGTGATACAGGACTCCAAAGAGGTTCCCCCGGACTTTCATCCGAGGCGGACGGATTGCGCCAAGACCTATGAATACAGAATCTTAAATACCCGGTTCCCCGTTCCTACGATGCGGCTCTATGCCCATTATGTCTATAAGCCGATGGATGTGGAACAGATGCAGCGGGCGGCCGCTTTCCTGGTCGGAGAGCATGATTTTGCAAGCTTCTGCTCCTCCGGAAGTCAGGTGAAGGAGACCGTTCGGACCATATATCGCCTGGATCTGAAGCGGGAAGGAGATCTGGTGTTCTTTCAGGTGGAAGGGAACGGCTTTCTGTATAACATGGTCCGGATTATAGCCGGAACATTAATCGAGGTCGGAATCGGTTCCTATCCGCCTGAGAAGGTGAAGGAGATGTTAGAGGCGAAGAACCGGATCACCTGCGGACCGAAGGCCCCGGCCTGCGGCCTGACCCTGGTGGGAATCCGGTATCCGGTTCTGGAGCAGCCAATGAGTTAAATTGCAGGTTCAATTTCAAAAATTTAGAGTTACCCTTAAAATAATCGCTGACGAAGTTATTATTTCTTAGGTAAATCGAAAAAAATATCGTTTCGCAGGTAATTTCTGCTTGACAGACCGGTTCCTATCCTTTATAATACATCAAGTGACGTTACAATTCGCGGAGTTGAATTGGGACATAGGTATATCGGCGTGAGGGCATGGGAATGCGGCAGATGTCTATGCGCATCCATATGCCGGCGCCCTCAGGCGGATTGTCTAAGATAGAAATGGAATGGTTCAAGGAGGTAGACCAATGAAGAGTTTTATGGCCAGCCCTGCTACGATCGAGAGAAAGTGGTATGTAGTTGACGCACAGGGACAGACTCTGGGACGTCTTGCGGCGGAGATCGCCAAGATTTTAAGAGGAAAGAACAAGCCGATTTACACACCTCATATCGACACAGGTGATTATGTAATTGTTGTGAATGCGGATAAGATCAAGGTTACGGGCAAGAAGATGGATCAGAAGATTTATTATAACCACTCTGCTTACACCGGCGGCATGAGAGAGACAACGTTAAGAGAGCTGATGGCGAAGAAGCCTGCGGCGGTTGTTGAACTTGCCGTGAAGGGAATGCTTCCGAAGGGACCCTTAGGAAGAGCCATGATTACAAAATTACACGTATACGCCGGTGCGGAGCATCCTCACGCAGCCCAGAAGCCGGAAGTATTAGAGATTAAGTATTAATCATCTGGAAGGAGGAATTCACAGTGGCGAAAGCGAGATATTACGGAACCGGAAGAAGAAAGAGCAGCATTGCCAGAGTATATCTGGTACCGGGCACCGGCAAGGTGACAATCAATAAGAGGGATATGGACGATTATTTTGGTATGGAGACCTTAAAGCTGATCGTTCGCCAGCCCCTTACGATTACAGAGACAGCAGACAAGTTCGACGTTCTGGTGAATGTCCGCGGCGGCGGGTTCACCGGACAGGCAGGAGCAATCAGACACGGTATCTCCAGAGCTCTGCTTCAGGCAGATGCGGACTACCGTCCCACCCTCAAGAAGGCAGGCTTCCTGACCAGAGATCCGAGAATGAAGGAGAGGAAGAAGTACGGTCTCAAGGCTGCCCGCCGCGCACCTCAGTTCTCCAAGAGATAACAGGCCCGACAAACCAATTCAAAAATGCTCAAAAAGCCCGGAACCATGCGGTTTTCCGGGCTTTTTCCTTTCCAAAAAGTCTGTTGTCCTTTGTTCGATTTTGGCATGGACTGACCTAGTTTGACCTGATTTTTATGGGTTAAATAATGGACAACCACCCCAAAATGAGGGCTAATGGGTTAAATAATAGGACAACTTTTTTGCACATTGC
>CALWGS010000254.1 GCA_944380155.1 uncultured Lachnospiraceae bacterium | reverse complement strand
GAACGGAAACTGTAAAGATTCGATCCCTTGCAATCAATCCGTGCTGTACAATAGAAGCCATTGTAATCACATCCATATTACCGCCGCTTAGGATGGATACCACCTTCTTATTCCGGCAGTCCAGGTGCTTGAGCGCTGCGACAGTCAGAAGTCCCGAGTTCTCGACAATCATCTTATGATTCTCAACCATATCCAGAAATGCCACAATCAGCTCCTGGTCCTCAACCGTAATCACACGATCGACATTCTTCTGAATATAAGGAAAGACGTGATCGCCCGGGGTCTTAACGGCAGTGCCGTCCGCAATGGTATCCACATTCGGAAGCGTCACCACATGACCTGCCTCAAGCGAAGCAGTCAGACAGGCTGCCCCGGCAGGCTCCACCCCGATGACCTGAATCTTTGGATTCAGAAGCTTTGCAAGTGTTGATACGCCCGTAATCAGGCCGCCCCCGCCGACCGGAACCAGTATAACATCAACCGTGGGAAGCTCTTTAATAATCTCCATCGCAATCGAGCCCTGTCCGCACGCAACATCCTCGTCATCAAACGGATGAATGAAGGTATATCCGTTCTCCTCGGCCAGCTGATAGGCATAAGCACATGCCTCATCGTAGACATTGCCGTACAGTATGACCTCCGCACCATAATTCTTGGTACGATTCACCTTAATCAGCGGCGTGGTCGTCGGCATTACAATTACCGCCCTGGCTCCGTAAATCTTCGCGGCGTAAGCAACGCCCTGCGCATGATTGCCCGCAGAAGCGGTAATCAGGCCGCGCATGCGTTCCTCCTCGCTCAGCGTACTGATCTTGTAGTAGGCGCCTCTGACCTTATAGGCTCCCGTCTTCTGCAAATTCTCCGGTTTCAGGTATACTTTATTTCCGGATTGCTCCGAAAAATACTCACTGTATATCAGCTTGGTCGGCAGCGTGACCCGCAAGACCGCCTCACTCGCTTCCTCGAATTTCTCCAGCATTATCATTGTTCTGCCTCCTCTTTTCCGGTGTTAAATAACGCGTTTACATAGGAATCCGGATCAAATTTCTGCATATCATCAATCTTCTCGCCCACACAGATGTATTTGACCGGAATATTCAGTTCTGCCTGGATCGCAATTGCGATGCCGCCCTTGGCGGTTCCGTCCAGCTTCGTCAGAACGATCCCGTCAATCTCCGCGACCTCATTGAACTGCTTTGCCTGTACCATCGCATTCTGTCCGGTTGTTCCGTCCAGAACCAGAAGAGTTTGGCGGTACGCATCCGGGCACTCCCGTTCGATGACACGATTGATTTTGCGCAGGTCCTCCATCAGGTTCTTCTTATTGTGGAGCCTTCCTGCCGTATCGCAGATCAGCACATCCACATTCCTTGCCTTTGCAGCAGACACGGCATCATAGACAACCGCGGCGGGATCAGAGCCTTCCTGCTGTGCAATAATATCCACTCCTGCCCTGTCGGCCCATTCTGTCAGCTGCTCGATTGCAGCGGCACGGAAGGTATCGGCAGCGGCAATCAGTACCTTCTTCCCCTCCGACTTCAGACTGTGCGCAAGCTTTCCGACCGACGTAGTCTTCCCCACGCCGTTCACTCCAATCATCAGAATCACTGACTTATGGTTCTCAAACTCATACGCATCGTCCGGCAGGCTCATCTGCTCCTTGATACTCACGGCCAGAAGCTCCCTGCATTTTGCGGGCTCTCTGATGTTTTGTTCTTTGACCTTTATCTTCAGGTTCTCAATAATAGAATTCGTAGTATTAATTCCCAGATCTGCCATAATCAGAATTTCTTCTAATTCCTCGTAGAAATCATCGTCGATATTCGAGAAACCGCTGAAAATAGCATCAATACCTGATTTGATATTGTCTCTGGTCTTCTTTAACCCTTCGGCAAGCCTGCCGAAGAAGCCTTTCTTTTCACCCATACCGTCACCTCATTTTTCTTCCTGCCCGTTATTGCTCTAACTGGCTCTCGACCAGACTGACCGATACCAGCGTCGATACGCCCTTTTCCTGCATGGTAATGCCATACAGGACATCCGCGGCCGCCATGGTTCCCCTTCTATGTGTAATGATAATAAACTGCGTTCCGTCTGTGGGCATACGCCCCATGGGCGTTCGCTCTGTGGGCGTTCGCTCTGTGAACGTTTGCTCTGCGTGCGGCCGCCTTGCCAGTTTATGCAGATAATCCGCGAAGCGTTTCACATTGGAATCGTCTAATGCCGCTTCGATCTCATCCAGCAGGCAAAACGGCGAAGGCTTCAGGTTCTGTATCGCGAATAAAAGCGCGATCGCCGTAAGTGCCTTTTCTCCGCCGGAGAGCTGCATCATATTCTGCAGCTTTTTCCCGGGCGGCTGTGCAATCACCCGAACTCCGGCCTCCAAAAGATCCTGTTCCTGTATCAGCTCAAGCGTTCCGTGCCCGCCGCCGAACAGTTCTCCGAATACCCGATCAAACTGCCGGTTAATCTGCTCAAATTTCTCCGCGAACTGCTTACGCATCTCCCCGTCCAGATCCCGAATCACCCCCATTAAGGAGCTCTCTGCCTCAATTAAATCCTCACGCTGCCCGCTTAAGAAGCCGAACCGTTCCTTTGTCTCCCGGTAATCCTCGATTGCGTTGACATTTACGGTTCCAAGCTCCTTCATCTGTGCTTTCAGATCTGCAATTTCCCGCTTTACCGATGCGGGATTGGACGCTTTTTCAATCTTGAGCTCCCTGGCTGCAGTAATGGTAATTTCGTATTCCTGCCAGATGTGATCCATCAGGCCGTCCAGTGTATCTCTCAGCTTTTCTTTCTGCGCATTCAGGCGATAGAGCTCTTTGTCCATCTGGGAGATCCGCTCCGAGAGCTCTTCCCGTTTCTGAAAGAATGTCCTGTGGTTCTTTGTCAGCTCTTCCCGGCTGACAGACAGCGTTTCCGAAGCATCCCTGCATTCCTGTGACTGCTCCAGAGCATCCCGCCGTCTTTCCTCCTCCTCTTTCAGAGCCTGATTCTTTCGGACAATCACTGTATCGGCCAGATCCCTTGCTTCTTCGCGCTGTGTCCTCTCTAAGGTCAGCTTCTCGATCTCACCGCGGATTCGGCGGATTGTCTCTATAATGTAGGCATTGCTTTGCTCCAGGCTTTGGAATTCGAGCACCCGCTTCTCCTGCATGGAGGAAGCCGCAAGCTCCCTGGCCTGATTTTCCTTCAGCAATGTATTCAAAGAAGCAATCTCCGCCTCCGCCTTCGCCTGCCTCTCCTGATTCGCGTCCAAATCCCCGGTCAGTTTGTTCAGGCTCTGGGTCAAATCGGAGTTCTGCGTATCCAACAGCCGGATCTCGTCGGCATACTCCTGATAAGAGCCCTTACAGGCCTCATACGCCGCCTGCTTCTGCAACAGGCTTAACCTGGCGGTATTTTGCTCAAGATACAATCCCTGCAGCGTCATCCGATTCTTCTCCAGGTCATCTCTCATCCGTGCTTTCAGCGCCTTCTTCTCTTCCTTGGCAGCCAGGAGTCCGTTCGTTTCCTTTTCAAGCTCCGCCGCCGCAGTCTCAAGTTCCTGAATCTCTCTGCGGCGCCCAAGCAGGCTGCTTGCATTCTTATATGCCCCTCCGGATAAAGATCCCCCT
>CALWGS010000253.1 GCA_944380155.1 uncultured Lachnospiraceae bacterium | reverse complement strand
GATAGGTCTCCTGGAACAGAATATAAGTCCCGATTCCCGCCTCCTTGAGCCTGCGGTAATTCTCCACCGTTGTCGCGGCAATATTGACGTTCACGCGGCGGATCGCCCCGTTCTTATGTTTGATGCTGTAGATTGTCCGGATGCTTTCCAGTATGTATTCAATCGGATTGTTGACCGGATCCTCTCCGGCTTCGATAGCAAGACGCTTATGCCCCATGTCCTGAAGAGCCGTCACCTCCCTGACAATCTCCTCCTGGGTCAGCTTCTTCCTTGCGATATGCTTATTCTTCATATGATATGGACAATAGACACAGCCGTTGACACAATAATTAGACAGGTACAAAGGAGCGAACATCACGATACGGTTGCCGTAGAAATCCTTCTTAATCTGCTCCGCCAGTTCATACATCTCCCGGATCTTATCCGGGTTCTCACAGGCAAGCAGAACCGATGCCTCTCTGTGAGACAGCCCCTTGCGAAGCTTTGCTTTCTCAATCAGCTGGTCAATCAGTTCCAGATTATTCCGGTTCTCGTCCGCATAGGCAAGCGAAGCCAGAACCTCCTCGTGATCAATAAATTCCTCTGCCTTCAGTGAATATTTATTATACATAATAACTCCTTTCTTCCGGGTCAGCTTCTTTCTTCCCCGTTAGCATAGTCCGCGCAGTCTCCGCGGCTTACTACAACCTGATATCCTATGGCCTCCATGCTCCGCTTGAGCACGGCAAGTCCTTCCGCGGCTTCCGCGCCGCTTCTCAGCTTATTATCATACAGTATGTACTGATCCTTCGCCTCCTGCGGCGAAAGATTCGGCATCACCACATTGGCTCCGGCCAGAATTCCCATCTCCCGTCCCCGCTGCGTGATGGTTCCAAGCGCCGTTGTCGCCGGAAGCAGAACAGCCGGAAGCATCAATCGGATGATCGACAGCAGCACAAGGGTCAAAGCAAGAGAACCGGCAGGCTCCTTCCCAAGCGGCGTATCCTTATGCGGAAGAAATGGGCCGATTCCAATCATCTGAGGCTTCAGCTCCCTCATATACTCCAAATCTTCCGCGATATGGTCAAGCGTCTGGCCCGGAGCGCCCACCATGAAGCCGCAGCCGACCTGATATCCAATCTCCTTCAGATCCGCAAGACAGCGCAGGCGGTTGGCAAGCGACATCTCCTTCGGATGCAGACTTCCGTACAGTCCGGGATTGACCGCCTCCTGCCGGAGCAGATACCGGTCCGCGCCTGCCCGGTACAGCCTTTCATAGCTTTCTCTGCTTCGTTCTCCCAGAGACAGCGTTACCGCGCAGTCCGGATACCTTCGCTTCTGCTCCCGGATCAAATCCTCCAGAAAATCGTCCGTGTAACAGACATCCTCTCCCCCCTGCATCACAAAGGTACGAAATCCCAGCTCGTACCCCCTGTCGCAGCAGGCAAGAATCTCCTCTTTTCCAAGCCGGTAGCGTCCGGCCTTCGTATTCCCCCGCCGGATGCCGCAGTACAGACAATTATTCCTGCAGTAATTCGATATCTCAATCAGTCCCCGGATATACACATCCGTCCCGTAATACTTCCTTCTCACTGCCTCAGCCCGGCTTCTGAGCGTCTCCCGCACATCCTTCTCCTCACAGGCAAGCAGACGGATCAACTCATCCTTCGGAATCCATCCATCTGACGCAAGGCGTGAAACCGACGCAAGCAGGTCCGAATTACTCATTCTCCTGCCCCGTAATATTCGAGTACGCCGTCTTCGCGCTGATTCCGGGCAGTCTTCCGATCTTGCCGGACAGAGCGCTGATCACATCCTGCGGAGCATCCACCGCGATACTGATGACATGAATTCCTCTCTTCGGATAGGGAATCCCCATACGGCCTATGATATAATCGCCGTACTCATGAAGTACCAGATTCAGACTCTCCACGGAATCCCGGTTCTCTACGATAATCCCGATGACCGCAACTCTTGTTTCCATAATAATCACCTCTGCTTTCGTATTATTGAGCAATTCTATTATACACACGGAACGTCCCCCGTGTCAATTCCCTCCGGTCTTTCTATGAACCCCCTTGCTTATAATCAGACGTTCCAGCACTGCCTTGTAAATCAACACAATCTGTGCGTCAACATAGCAATATTTATTCTCCAGGTATTCGCACGTCCGTTTCAAAAATACAAGCGTGATTGCCGCAAATGCAGTCAGCACCGGAATCAGTTCAAGATCAGCCGCAATCAGGAACATCACGGCAGCCGTGTAATACAGAAAAGAAAACAGATACGTCCTGTTAATACGAAATGCGTCCAGAAGGGAATCATTCAGTCTGTTATGTCTGGTCACGATTTCCGACGCGTCATCATACTCCAGCTGATTGTAAATATCCCGGAATATCTCCTTTAAATCCGACCGTTTATCCTGCTTCCCGCTCCGGATAAAGGAGGCATAACGATTATAATTATTCTTTCCAAGCTCCCGGCTGATTAGCTTTTTGAACTCACTGGACATAAAAACCTCCTTTAGCCCGTCATATGACAGCGATTTGACATATACATAATATCTGCCGCCTTAGATTAAAATATGCCGCCGTTTCCATTATGCCACAACTCCCCAGATCTAACAGGAAATCCCATCTTTTTCCAGTTATTTACAAATTGTTCACAATACAGCCATACAATTCTCATATATGTCTATTATAATGAATCCATCCAGTTAAGCAAGAGTGTTTTTGCAAAAGATTTCGATTCCGCTTACAAGATTATTTTTCGCATAAGGCAAGCCCGGTAGTTATCCTCCCCCTCTACCGGGCTTCTCCTCCGTCCCGGAAGTTCCTACCGTATTTCCCCTTTTCATTTTCTCTTTTTTTTGCTACAATAGTGACAGACTATACACGAATCAAGGGAGGTAATGCTATGATTTCCGTATTCAAATGCGGCTACGATTCCAAACATCCAACCAATTTCGAGATGCACCGCCCCCACGGGAGTCCGGATTATACCCTTCTGCTCGTAAAGACGGAGGCTTATTTCTATGTGGACGGGGTTCCGGTCGATACCAAACCCAATACGGTTCTTCTGTATGATAAGACTGCCGCTGTCCGCTATGGCTGCCGCCGGAAGAATTATAACGATGACTGGATTCATTTTGATATGACGGAAGATGAACTGCCCTTCTTTGAAAACCTGGCCATTCCCTGCAATGGCATCTTAAGCCAGCTGCGTATGTCCATCCTGAATGCGCCCCATAAGAAATGGACCGTTCCGGACATGGCACAGACGGTCCACATGAGTCCTTCTTATTTTCAGCATCTTTACAAACAAATGTTCGGTATCTCCTGCATGCAGGATGTGATTGCCGCAAGATTGAAGAACGCCAAATTCTATCTGCGTACCTCCGATATGTCGATCCAGTCCCTGGCGGAGTTCTGCGGCTATGAAAACGAGCTTCACTTCATGCGCCAGTTCAAGAAGCAGGAGGGAATGACCCCCACCCAGTACCG
>CALWGS010000252.1 GCA_944380155.1 uncultured Lachnospiraceae bacterium | reverse complement strand
CAAGAATCTCCCGGAAATGCTCCGGCTTCATAATGTGCGTGTCCGGCTCGTAAATCCTCTCTTCCGACAGCTCCATATGATCCCTTGCATTCAGAAATGCATTCTGCATCAATCCCCCAAGAATCCGGATCAGATTCGTATAATAGAGACTCTGCTGCTCCGGCCCCGCCTGATAGATCATAACCAGAAGCACCAGCTGCTGCTCCCGGAAGATTCCGCAGGCGTACGCGGGATACCCTTCCAGAAGAGCCGTGTTGCGCCAGACCTCCCCCGCATGGACCGCCTCCATCACCTCAGGGTAGGCAGCAAGCCGAACCGAACGATGTAATCCCCGGATCAGCTGATTCGAACTCACAACAAGCCTTGCGTACCGCTCCTGCTGATCCGTCATATAAATCGCGACGGAGTGATTCTCCAGCAGCTCCTCGAACACCTCCAGCCCCTCGCTGAAGATCCGATCAGGAAGAACATTGTTCAGCTTCTGCACCGCGTTGAAGATCCGTCCGAAGCTGTCCTTATATCCGAGAATCTGCCTCTTATACTCCGTCTTATTCTCCAGCACGGACTGATACAGCTCATTCAGATACAAATACTTATTCCGAAGCAGGTCGTACTCCTTCTTCAGGAACTTCAGCTCGTCGGACCGGTTATTCTTCGTATATCCGCTAATCGCCCCGGCCATAAAGTACGCCACGAACGGAATCCAGTTATCCACATTGTAGAACAGCGCCGCCGCATCCATTCCCTCCCTCAAAAATCCGGATACCAGCGCCGCACCCGCGCACGCCGCAGCCAGGAGCCCGAACTTCATTCCGTGCATGGTTCCCATAATCACAACAAACAACAGCCGCAAATCCACGAATTGAAAATAAACCGTAGAACCCAGAGAATGATTCAACAGCTCCACAACCGCGAACAGCAGGGCAAGCTCGACATAAGCAATCGGACCTTCCTCATTTTTCCGGATCAGAATCCGTTTCCAAACCCCTTCCTTCCGATCCGAGAGCGTTCTCTCCTTTCGATACTGCTCATAACTCTCCGCAATCTCCAGAAAAGCATCCGTAAGCGCGAACCATCCGTAATACTTCCTTGCCTCCGCCGGATAGGCCGGAATCCTAATCATACTGAGCTCCCCGCCGCAGCGGATATCCGCCTGCAAAGACAGGCCCGCCAGCAGATCCGCCAGTTCGCCGTATGTATGGGAAAAGCCGCTGCAGATCATAAGAGTATCCGTATACAGCTGCTGCGCGTCCGCCAGTCTCACAATCAGCCGCGCGAAGTCCTCCTCTGTCAGAAAATCAACCGGCTTCTCCCTGTCATAGCGAAGCGTCACTTCTTCATTCTGTAATAACAGTTCAAACTTCGAACCCAGATAATTCCGAAAACAGCTTCCGCTCACAAGAAACGGCAGCCGCACCAGACAAATCTGCAGACCGAACCGCTTCCGGTAGAACCGGCACAGCTCCTCCTGCTGATGAATCAGAAAGCTCCTCCTCCCGGCATACTCCGTCTGATACTCTCCCGACTCAGCCTTCGTCTCCCTCACGAAGTAATTCAGTGCCTCATGCGGCATAAACACCACAATCCTGGTCTCCCTGTAGATCCTGCAGGCTTCCAGGAGGGCCTCAACCCCTCTTCCGGCCGGATCCTCCTCCCCATCTTCGAGATATTCTGAGAAATAAAATACTGTCTCAAAGTCATACATATGGAACAGATCCTCTACCTGCTTCGGATCCTCTCCGAGCCGGCGCTTCGTAACCGCCTTCTGTCCGCTCCACTGCCCCGGATCCCTGCCCGCCAGGACCACTCTGTGCTCCTCGGCCACCCGCCCGCACAGCTTCTGAGACAAGATTCCTGTATTCCCTATGAACAGAATCTCATGCATAACGGCTTCCTTTCTTCCAACACACGGACTTCCTAAACACACGGACTTCCTGAATACACGATCTTCGCAACACACGATCTGAGAGAAAAAACCGGCTGGTCAAACAACCAGCCGGTCTCATCATCGCCCGTCATCCAACGGGCCTCATGCGGATAACAGGAATCGAACCTGCACGGTCTCCCACTGGAACCTAAATCCAGCGCGTCTGCCAGTTCCGCCATATCCGCAAACAGCAGGCCAATCAGCCTCCCGTTCATTATACCATTATTACATAAGCTTTACAAGCCGAAAAATTCTTCCAAATCAAGTATTATTCATAATGACAGTCTCAATGGTGTCCGCCGCATGCTCACAGGCATCCAGACATTTCTCCATATAATTATAAATATCCCTCCACGCAATCAGCGCAATCGGATCCTTCTCGGTCGTATGAAGATCCCGAATCGACTTCATATAAATGACATCTACATCCGACTCGAGCTTATTAATCTCAATCACAAGCCGCTTGATCTCCTTCGACTTCTTGAAGTTCTCGAACTCCGTCATCAGCTCCTTCAGCACAGAACAGGCATTAATCGCCATCTTCGCCATCTCAATCGCTTCCGGCCGGATCGTTTTAACATTACACATATAAATCCGGAATACAATATCCTCAACCGCATCCGTCACATCATCAATGGAGCGGCTCATTTCCATAATATCATCCCGCTCAATCGGCGTAATGAAGGACCTCGCAAGCGCCTCAATCAGCTCATGCCTCTTCTGATCGCCCTCATGCTCAATGTCATGAATCTTGGCGACCGCGTCCTCAAGCTTCTCGGGCGCGTAATCTTCAAGAACCGACTCCAGCATCTTCGCCGCTCTCCATGCACAATCCGCGCACTCAATAAAATTGTTAAAATAATAATCTCCGCTCTTCTTAGCCATGCCTCTTCCTCCTGATAGTGTTGTGATTCACTGCTTCTATTGCTCTCACGTAAAGATCACGATAAATAATTTGGCCATGAAAAATCCAATCAATCCGCAGCCCGGGAAGGTCAGGATCCAGGTAAGAACCATATCCCAGACAACCTTATAATTCACCGCCGAAAGACGCTTCACCGCTCCGACGCCCATAATGGCCGTAGTCTTGGTGTGAGTGGTACTGACCGGAATTCCGAACAGGGATGACAGCAGAAGGCAGGCCGCTGCCGCAATATCCGCCGCAAAGCCCTGGAACTTCTCCAGACGCACCATATCCATACCGACAGACTTGATAATCTTGCGGCCGCCGACCGAGGTGCCGACGCCCATGACAACCGAACACAAAATCATCA
>CALWGS010000251.1 GCA_944380155.1 uncultured Lachnospiraceae bacterium | reverse complement strand
AACGTATCTGAAGATACTGGGGCAGATCCATGCCAAAGACTCGCGCAAGAATCCTTATTCCGTCGCGGTGATTAACGCGTATTTCTATTATAAAGAAATAGAGCTCCACAAGATTATTACTGCCATTGAAAGTATCCGCTACGGTCTGAAGCCGGGTGATATTCAATCGATTGTATTGGGGCAATCATAAGGAGGTGAAATGCTGTGATTGAAAAAATGAAGTTCTTAAGTATATCCGGACCGAAAGAGGACATCGACCGGGTCGCGGATCAATACTTATCCAACTATGAGATACAGCTCGAGAACGCGATGACCGAGCTGAAGGCCGTCCGGGAATTAACGCCGTACAATGATTCCAATCCTTACAAGGGTAAGCTGAACCGCGCGAATGAACTGATTGAACTCCTGCCCGGATCCGCCCCGGTCTCTCCTGTCCCGCTTACCGTGGAGGAGGCCGCGCAGATCATTGATCAGGCAGATCAGACAATCAGCGCCATGAATCAGGAAGCGGACAAGTATCAGCAGTCGCTTAAGGAACTCACGGCGTCCTATGAGATGATTCTTCCCTTCCAGGGACTGAACCATAATATTTCGTCCATCCTGCATTTCCAGCATATCTGCTACCGGTTCGGACGAATTCCGAAGGAATATATGCAGAAGATGGAACGTTACATTATGTCCTCTCTGGACACCGTATTCTGCGAGTGCCGGAGAGATGAACATTATATATGGGGCTTCTACTTTGTGCCGGCGTCAAAATGCGACGGAGTGGATGCCGTCTATCTGTCGATGCACTTTGAACATATCGAGATTCCGGATTCCTATCAGGGAACTCCCGAGCAGGCAGCCGCGGAGCTGAAGGCTAAAATCGATTCCGTGGAGGAGAAGCTTTCGGGTCTTAGACAGGAGATTGCGGATTATCTCGAAAGCAGCCGGCGTGATCTGATTTCCGCAAGGGATAAGCTCTCTTCCTTCACCACGAATTTCGATGTCAGGCGCTATGCTGCCTGCACCGGAGAGGAGAACCACCCCTTCTATATCTTATGCGGCTGGATGACGGAGCCGGATGCGGAAGCACTCCGGCGTGAACTGAAGAAAGATCCCCAGGTGAACTGCATTGTGGATGACAGCCACGACAGAGTAACCTCCAAGCCGCCTACCAAGCTGAAGAACCCGAAGCTGATCCGCCCGTTCGAGATGTATACCAGAATGTACGGGCTGCCCGCTTACGGAGAGTTCGATCCGACCCTTCTGGTCGCGATAACATACTCCTTCTTCTTCGGCTTCATGTTCGGAGATGTGGGACAGGGGCTCCTCCTGCTGATCGGAGGATTCCTGCTGTACCGTTACAAAAAGATGAACCTTGCGGGTATCATCGCCTGCTGCGGCGCATTCTCTACACTGTTCGGCTTTCTCTTCGGAAGCATCTTCGGCTTCGAGGATGTTATAGAACCCCTCTGGCTGAGACCTGTGGACGCCATGACGCAGCTTCCCTTCATCGGGAATCTCAATACCGTATTCGTTGTTACCATCGCAATCGGTATGGGCGTGATTCTGCTGACCATGGTACTGAATATCATCAATATGCTGCGTGCCAGACAGAGGGGCGAGGCGTGGTTTGACACAAACGGGGTGGCCGGACTGGTGTTCTACGGCGCTCTGGTTGCAACCATTGTCCTGTTCATGACCGGCAATCCGGTTCCCGGCGCTGCCGTACTGGTGATTATGTTTGTGATCCCGCTCATTATTATCGCCTGCAAGGAACCCCTGACCGCTCTGATTGAAAAGAAACCGGAGCACATGCCCAAGCAGAAGGTCATGTTCGTGGTTCAGGCTGTATTTGAGCTGATTGAGGTTCTGCTGAGCTATTTCTTCAACACGCTCTCCTTCGTGCGTGTCGGAGCATTTGCCGTCAGCCACGCGGCCATGATGCAGGTCGTAATGATGCTCGCCGGAGCAGAGGACGGCGGATCGCTGAACCTGATCGTTGTCATATTCGGCAATCTGTTCGTCTGCGGTATGGAAGGACTGATTGTCGGCATTCAGGTATTGAGACTTGAATATTACGAGCTGTTCAGCCGCTTCTACCACGGCGGCGGACGCGAGTTCACACCCTACCGGAAAAAGAATTCCAACACCAGGGGCAGCGACGCTCTGCGGCTGAGCGGACGTGAGTTAATGCCGGGCAAATCCGGTGCCGCAGGAAAATAAAATCCGAAATCAGGATAGATTTCGGAATCGATTCCATGATAGATTAAGGAGGCTTTCGATATGTCAACTCTTGTTAAAATTACTTTGGTAGTCGCTCTTTTACTAAGCTTCTTCATTCCGTTCGGTGCATTTTTAATCGGCGAGAGAAACCGCGGACGGTTCAAGACCTCTCTCGCCATCAACTGCTTCTTCTTCTTCGGCACCCTTCTTCTGGCGAACATTCTGCTGTTCGGCGGCTCCGCTCAGGCGGCATCAACGGAAGCAGTCTCGAACGCGGGCGGTCTGTCTACGGGTCTTGGCTACATTGCGGCGGCTCTTGTAACCGGTCTGTCCTGCATCGGCGGCGGCATTGCCGTATCCGCTGCGGCCAGCGCGGCTCTCGGCGCAATCAGCGAGGATTCTTCCATTCTTGGTAAGTCCCTCATCTTCGTCGGCCTTGCCGAAGGTGTGTGTCTGTATGGTCTGATCATTTCCTTCATGATCCTGGGCCAGCTGTAATGAAGACCTTTCTCATCAGTGATAACATCGACACCTATACGGGCCTGCGTCTTGCGGGCATCGAAGGTGTCGTGATTCACTCAAGAGAACATCTGAAGGAAGAGCTGGATAAAGTCCTGGCCGACAGGGAAATCGGGCTGGTGCTCCTGACCGAGAAGTTCGGACGGGAGTTCCCCGATATTATTGATAACGTGAAGCTGAACCGGAAGCTGCCGCTCATCGTAGAGATTCCGGATCGCCACGGAACCGGCCGCAAGGCAGACTTTATCACCTCTTATGTGAATGAAGCCATCGGATTAAAGCTGTAAGTTACAGCTTTCAATTCGGATGGCTTTCCCGTGTAACAGGAAAGGAGCGGTTTGCATGACAAAAGACGAAAAATTACAATCCTTCTATGAATCGGCCACGGCGGAAGCGGCAAAGCAGGCCGAGGCCATGCTTGCCGAGCACAAAGCGGCTCTTGAGACCATGTTTGAAGAGCATAAGGCCGATATCATACGCAGAGCCGAGTTACAGATCCAGATCGCGACCGACAAGCTGAAGAAGAATGCCAATAAAGAGCTTTCCAAGGCAGAGCTTGATATCAAGCGCGAGCTCGGCGAGGAACAGGAACGCCTTAAGGATTCCCTGTTCGCAGAGGTACAGGATCGGCTCTCTGTCTATATGAACTCCCAGGAATATCAGAAACTCCTGACGGATCAGATCAAAGCGTCTCTGGAATTTGCCAAAAGCGACAGCATCATCATCTATATTGACCCGGCCGACGCGCCGAAAAAGCAAGAGCTTGAAGCCCTGACCGGCGCTTCCCTGACCATCAGCGAATACTCGTTCAGCGGCGGAATCCGGGCAGTCATTCCGGGGCGCAAGATCCTGATCGACAACTCATTTCAGACCAAGCTTGAGAAAGCAAGAAGAGAATTTACATTCCGGTTCGGGAAGGAGGAGGCTTCATGCTTAAAACAGGATTAATCTACGGAATTAACGGCCCTGTCATTACGGTGAAGGGCAATCCGGGCTTCTCCATGGCCGAGATGGTCTATGTCGGAAGCCAGAACCTGGTCGGCGAAGTCATCGCCCTGTCATCCGGCATGACCACAATCCAGGTCTACGAGGAGACAAGCGGAATCCGTCCCGGGGATAAGGTAACAGGGACGGGAGGCCCCATTTCCGTCACGCTTGCACCCGGAATTCTGAATAATATCTTTGACGGAATTGAACGGCCCTTAAGCGAAATCGCGAAAACCGGCGGCGCCTATATCAGCCGCGGTGTCAGCGTGGATTCGCTGAACCGGACGAAATTATGGGAGACCCAGATTACAGTAAAGAAGGGCGATTATGTCTATCCCGGCACCATACTGGCCTGTGTTCCGGAGACTCCCTCGATTGTTCATAAGGTGATGGTTCCCCCGAACCTCTCCGGCACCTTGATTGACGTGGTACCGGACGGTTCCTATACCATTGATGATACTCTGGCCGTCCTGCGCAGGAAGGACGGAACCGAGGTGAAGCTTACCATGGCCCAGAAGTGGCCGATCCGGGTTCCGAGGCCCTATGCGAAGCGCTTCCCCGCCTCAAGGCCCTTAATTACCGGACAGAGGATTCTCGATACCTTCTTCCCGATTGCCCGGGGCGGCACGGCGGCGGTGCCCGGAGGCTTCGGAACCGGTAAGACCATGACACAGCATCAGATCGCCAAGTGGTCCGATGCCGATATTATCGTGTACATCGGCTGCGGCGAGCGCGGCAATGAGATGACCCAGGTGCTTGAGGATTTCTCGAAGCTGACAGATCCGAAGTCCGGGCATCCCCTGATGGCCCGTACCACCCTGATTGCCAATACCTCGAACATGCCGGTTGCCGCGCGTGAGGCCAGTATCTATACCGGAATTACGCTGGCTGAGTATTACCGCGATATGGGCTATCATGTAGCCATCATGGCAGACTCCACCTCCCGCTGGGCCGAAGCGCTGCGGGAGCTCTCCGGACGTCTTGAGGAAATGCCTGCGGAAGAGGGCTTCCCCGCATACCTTGCCTCCAGACTTTCGGCATTCTACGAGCGGGCCGGCGTGGTGCAGAATCTGAACCAGACGGAAGGCTCTGTCTCCATTATCGGCGCTGTCTCCCCGCAGGGCGGCGACTTCTCCGAGCCCGTCACCCAGAACACGAAGCGATTCGTCCGCTGCTTCTGGGGACTTGACAAATCCTTATCCTACGCGAGGCATTTCCCCGCGATTAACTGGCTGACAAGCTACAGCGAGTACTTGAGCGACCTCGCTCCCTGGTACGCAGAGCACGTGGATAAGAACTTCGTTGATTGCAGGAATCAACTGATGTCCCTCCTGAACCAGGAAAGCAGCCTGATGGAGATTGTCAAGCTGATCGGAAGCGATGTGCTTCCGGACGATCAGAAGCTGGTTCTTGAGATTGCCAGAGTCATCCGCCTCGGCTTCCTTCAGCAGAACGCGTTCCACCCGGACGATACCTGTGTACCGATGGAGAAGCAGATGAAGATGATGCAGACCAGTCTGTATCTGTATAAAAAGTCCAAGACCCTTGTTACCATGGGTATGCCGGTCTCGGTATTAAAAGAAGAGAAGATATTTGAGCATATTATTGCCATAAAGTATGATGTACCAAATAACAAGCTCGAGATGTTCGATGAATACAAGAAGGAGATTGATTCCTTCTATGATCGCGTCATCGAGAAGAACGCATAAGGAGGTGCCGTTATGTCAATTGAATATATGGGATTAAGCCGGATCAACGGCCCTCTGATTGTTCTTGAGGGCGTCCGCGACGCCGCTTACGACGAAATCGTCGAGATTGTCGTGAACCGGACAGAACACAAGCTCGGACGCATCATTGAAATCTATGAGGATAAAGCGATTATCCAGGTGTTTGAAGGCACGGACGGCATGTCCCTGAACAACACGCATACCAGGCTGACCGGACGCCCGATGGAGGTGACACTCTCCCCGGACATCCTCGGCCGCACCTTTAACGGAATCGGGCAGCCGATTGACGGTCTTGGGGATATCATCTCCAATCTAAGGCGTGATGTGAACGGACAACCCCTCAATCCCGTTACTCGAGAATACCCGAGGAATTATATCCGGACCGGAATCTCCGCGATTGACGGTCTTACCACCCTCATCCGCGGACAGAAGCTTCCGATCTTTTCCGGCAACGGCCTCCCTCACGACAGGCTGGCCGCCCAGATCGTACAGCAGGCTTCCCTGGGCGGGGATACGGATGAAAAGTTCGCGATTGTATTTGCCGCGATGGGCGTCAAATACGATGTCTCGGAATTCTTCCGCCGTACCTTCGCGGAGAGCGGTGTATCCTCCCACGTTGTGATGTTCCTCAATCTGGCAAACGATCCGGTTGTGGAACGTCTGATCACTCCGAAGGTTGCTCTGACTGCCGCGGAGTACCTGGCATTTGAGCTGGGAATGCATATTCTGGTCATCCTCACGGATATGACCTCATATGCCGAAGCCATGCGTGAGGTATCCTCGTCGAAGGGCGAGATTCCTTCCAGGAAGGGCTTCCCCGGCTATCTGTATTCCGAACTTGCGACCATCTATGAGCGGGCCGGAATTGTACAGGGAGTGAACGGATCGGTGACACAGCTGCCGATTCTTACCATGCCCAATGACGATATCACACATCCGATCCCGGATTTGACCGGATATATTACAGAAGGACAAATCGTTCTGGATCGGGAGCTGAACGGGCAGTCCATCTATCCTCCCATCAATGTCCTTCCCTCTCTCTCCCGACTGATGAAGGACGGCATCGGTGAGGGGTATACCAGAGCGGATCACCAGGATGTGGCCAACCAGCTCTTCTCCAGCTACGCCAAGGTGGGCGATGCGCGGGCGCTTGCGTCCGTAATCGGCGAGGACGAGCTCTCACCGATCGATAAGAAGTACCTCGAATTCGGCAAGGCCTTCGAATCACGCTTCGTCGGCCAGGGCGAGGACGAGAACCGGACGATTGAGCAGACCTTAAATATCGGCTGGGAGCTGCTCAAGATCCTTCCCAGAGAGGAGCTTGACCGGATCGATACGAAGCTTCTGGATCAGTATTATCCGGAAGCCTCTGAGGCTCCGGCAGATGGCAGTACGCACGCGTAAGGAGGGAATGGCCTATGAATCCGAATACCTTTCCCACGAAGGGAAACCTGATCCTTGCCAGGAATTCTCTTGCCCTGGCAAAGCAGGGCTACGAGCTGATGGACAAAAAGCGGAATATTCTGATTCGGGAGCTGATGAGCCTGATTGAGGAGGCGTCCGAGATCCAGTCTCAGATTGACGAGACCTATACCAAAGCCTATGCCCTGCTGCAGAAAGCGAATATCGAGGTCGGCATCAGCAATGTCCAGGCCCTCGCCATGTCGGTACCGGTTGACGATACCGTAGAGATCAAGGTTCGAAGTATCATGGGAACCGAGATTCCCCTGGTCCGCCACGAGGATCGCCCCATTGAACCGACTTACGGGTTCGCTGGCACCTTCGCATCCTTAGACGCCGCCAGAGCTCAGTTCACCAAGGTAAAGGAGCTGACCGTCCGCCTCTCCATGGTGGAGAATTCGGCCTACCGTCTGGCGAACAGCATCAAGAAGACACAAAAGCGCGCCAACGCGCTCAAGAACATTACGATCCCCGCCTACGAGGTGCTGACGAAGACCATCTCCTCCGCCCTCGAAGAGAAGGAACGGGAAGAATTCACCAGACTGAAGGTCATCAAGCGGACGACCGAAAGCAAACACAACGCAACGTAACCAGTCCTTTGGAAATGATATGTAAGAGGGCGGGCGCAATTCTTATGGATCGCGCCCGCCCTCTGTTATATTCCCGGACAGATTCTCAGATTCGCTCACGCGCCGGGGTTCTCCGGTCCGTCTTCCGCTTCTGCCTTCTTCCATCCTTCCATGATTCTCAGTCCGATACAGCCCCGTCCTCCGCAGATTGCCGGTCTGACCGGGGTTCCCGTGGTATTCCCCCATCCAAGATCCGGGAAGCTCCACTGCAGATCCACAACCAGGCGCGCCCCCGTCTCGCCGAGCGCCACTCTTGCGGCCGCATCTCCATTCGATTCTACCCGAATAACACTGTCACGGGAAGGGAACGATACCGTATAATCCAGGATATTCTCTTTCATTGCCAGGAAATCACGGGTTGCCCTTCCGTCCGCCGGATCGCCCGGCGCATACAGGAAGCTGTCATACATATCATCCTTCCAGTCCCATGCAGGCTGCGCTCCGTATCCGGCCGCTGCGGCCTCCCTGCAGACACGCTCCGCGCTTCCCTTCTCTCTTCCGATATGGTTCTTCGGATAGACGGAATAGAGCCCCTTCCTGTTCCAGTCCACCCGGCAGACATCCGCCGGAATGTCGAAGGCAATCCCAAGCTCTCTTAACTTCTCCTCATACAGGGAGTGGTTAAGAAGCTGATACTCCACGGACAGACTCCCGTCTCCGCCAATCCGGAATACAAACAGCACCTCGGCAGCCTTCCCGTAGCGTCCGTACAGCCCCACGACCGCCTTCCCGCCTTCGATCGCGGCATACACCGGCGCGGTCCGCTCCCAGGCCGGAAGCTCATACCCGCTCAGATGCAGATACGGCCCTCCAAGCAGGATAGTGTCCCGGTCCTCTCCTGCCTGCTTCAGGCAGGTTATATCTTTCAGGCAGGCTTCTGTCTTAGAGAAACAGAACCGAACCCGGCCCGCTTCGACCACAAGCTCATCCCCGCAGTCCGAAATCACCGGCGGCACATCCTTTTCCTCATCCATATCACAGGAACCGGCTCCCGAAGAAGCGGCAAGCGGAATGCGGAATTCATCCACCACAAGCTCCCAGAACCGGAAGATAAGATTCACTTCGCCCGCTCCCTCCCAGTGATCCCGAAGACATATCATCCCCTTCTCATGCGGTCTGATATCCGGCAGTTCAACGCTCCTTTCTTCGCTGCCGTCCACGGTATAGATCAGCGTCAGCTCATTGAAATTCGCGTGATCGAACCAGTTCTCCACCGGAAGATACATCGCTTCCCCGCAGATCCGCACGGCCTCTTCATTCAAACGGACGGGCGAATATGCCTTCTTCGTCAGATAGGCCTCCGGCTTCTCTCTTCTGTAACAATCCAGTACGCTCCCCCACTGGCCGTATCCGCAGGCCGCTCCGTCCGAATGAGACTGCCAGCGCTTCGTCATGCCGTCCGGAAGCGGAAACACATCATCGATTCCGCCCCACAGATCACAGCCCAGCGCACCGTCTGTTCCGAAGATCCGTTCCCACGCGTCCTTCAGGCACCTCCCCCAGAAATTCCGAACCCCCGGATCCTGCTTCAACTCCTCCAGGTTGTAGCAGGCGATATGCGCAAATTCATCATGCAGCACCGGCATATCCCTCCCTCCCAGAACCCCGTCGCAGTTCTCATAATGACGGCTGTAGATATCATAGGGAAGCGGAAAGCTTCTGACGGTGTACGGATAACTGAAGATAACCGGGCGCGTTCTGTCAATCTGCCTGATCAGCTCATACTCGATCCGAAAGGCAGGCGTATCCTCAAAGCCCGATTCATTGCCAAGCGACCAGATAATCACGCACGGCCTGTTCCGATCCCGCTCCGTCATCTCCAGAAACGGCTTCACGAATGCCTCCGGCTCCGCATGGATCCCATAGCCGTTCGCCCCCTGAAAGCACACGGAATTCTCCTCCTCCACATACATCCCCAGCTCATCACAGGCGTCCAGCAGATGTCTTGACGGCGGATAATGCGAGGTTCGAATATGATTGATATTCGCCGCCCGGTAAGCTCTAATCTCCTCCCAGTCCTCCTCGCGCGTCGTTGAACGCCCCCTTTTACAGGACACATCATGACGGCAGGTTCCGCGCAGCTTCACCTCCTTCCCGTTTACATAGAGCTTGTTCGGATCCGTATGATCCCGCCCGCCGTAATGAATCTCCCGGAATCCCACTCTACTGGTAAGCGTCTCCAGGATCTCTTCCCCGCTTCGCAGTACCGTGCTTAAGGTGTACAGATACGGATGCTCCGCATCCCAATGCTTCGGCCTGCTCACAGGAATCGTAACTCTTTGTATCTCTCCTGCCCGAAGCGTAACACACTCCCGCGCCGCCTCATGCCCCTTTGCATCCGTCAGGCTCGAATCAAGGAATAACGGCTCATCCGGGTATTCCCCCTCCAAGGCCTCCTCCTGCATTCTCCCAGTCCTTACCTCAACCTCCAAAATGCCGTCCCGGAAGTTCCGGTCAAAATGCGTATCGACATGAAGGCTCTCAACATAAATCCTTGGGAGCGCATACAGCATAACATCGCGCAGAATCCCGCCGATATTATGATGGGCATACCGGCTCCCCCAGGAGGGATCTCCCTGTTGTACTCCGTCGGGATTATAGATCCCCTTCGTGTCCCCTTCCAGATCCGCGATTCCCACCACCAGCACCGCTTCCTGTCCCGCTCTGACATATTCTGTGATATCGCAGTCCCAGGAGGTAAATCCCCCCGCATGACTTCTGATGAAATGCCCTCCGATCCAGCAGCGGGCATTGCTGTACACCCCTTCGAATCGAAGCATCACCCGCCTGCCCCCATAATCTTCCGGAATTCTTAGAGTGCGCCTGTAATAATACTCCCTGTTATTCTCAATATCAAAGCCCTGCATCACAAGCTCGCCCGGAACTACAGCCGGCTTCCAGCCGTCTGCCTGCCAGACGGTCGGATCCACATCCTGACACGCCGCATACGGGTGCGGTACCCCGGGAAGCACCTCCTCTTTTGTTCCA
>CALWGS010000250.1 GCA_944380155.1 uncultured Lachnospiraceae bacterium | reverse complement strand
AACAGTCCGTCAGGGAGAACGCAAAGGGAATTGTATTCCTATATGACCGAGGAAGAGAAGCAGGAATTTGCAAGCGTATTTCAGGAAAGCGGGGTGGAACTTTGTGAAGCGGGCCAGGGCGGTTTTTTATGACAGAAGCTTTCAGTTCTTTTCGAGCTTCGTACTCACGAAACGTCAGATTCGGAGTCTGCATCAGCGGTTCCAGGTGATTGCTCCGGGGAACCGGGCCGCGGTGATCCGAAGATGCATGAACTGCGCTTATCTGCTGTGGGGACTCGAGGGAGCGGCGCTTATCCTGTTGTTCCGGTGCTATCCCTCTATCTTTGGCGCCGCATGCGGGATTCTTGCCGTGTATGTATTATCGGGCGAGGTGGTCAGCCGGATGAGCCAGTCGGCGCAGATCAGGCTCCTGGAGGAGTTCGATATGTTCCTGTCGGATGTGCGCCATTATTATTATAATTACCGCATGGTGGAGGAGGCTGTCTATGATGCGGCGCTGCAGGCGGGGGATATGATAAAGCCTCAGGCAGAGCGGATTCTGAAGGTGCTGGGGGCGGAGAATGTCACGGAGGAGCTGTCGAAATATCAGGATGAGGTGGGGAACCGTTTCTTACGGATGTTCCTTGCGCTCTGCGTGACGGTACTGGAGTACGGAGATAAAGAAGTGGACGGACAGCTGCTGTATCTGAGTAATATTAAGTATCTGAAGCAGGAGATTGCGGTGGAACTCCTCAAGAGAAAGGAGCTGAAATACCGCTTCTCCGGGCTGACCTGGATCGCCGTGCTTCCGGTATTCTTCCTGCCGGCCGTGGAAGGATGGGCGGTCAGCAATCTTCCCTCCCTGGGAAGCTTCTACCGGGGAGCGCCTGGAATTCTGATCTCTGCCGTGATTTATTTTTTAACCTGGATTATTTATATTATGCTGAATCACTTGAAGGAGCGGGAGCCGGTATCCGTAAAGAGCCGCGCGATCTGGAAGCATCTTTTGAAGATTCGGTGGATTGCAGGACCGGTAGAGAGCTTTCGCAGGAGGAATTATGGAAGATGCAAAATGCTGACGGAGCTGCTGCGCCAGGTCGGGGATATGCGCAGTATCCAGGAATTCCTTCTGGCCCGTTTCACGGCAGCCGGGACGGCTTCGCTTCTGTGCATTCTTATCTTCGCGGGAATTCATGAGGAGGAGAAGGATCAGGCCTACCGGATTGAAGAGGGGATAGATCTGATCGTAAGCGCGGTGAATCAGACTCAGCGGCAGAAGATGGAGGAAGGGCTTCCCGGTCTGCTGAATCGCTACATCGGGTCGGGCGCTGCGGGTGAGGAGATCGAAGAGGAGATCCGAAGACAGGGGATTCTGACGAATGAGCTGCTGGCCGGGGAATATGCGTCTGAGATCTTAAGAAGAATTGAAGCATATGAAAATGCCTTCTTTCGATGGTATGAATTCATCTTCGCCGCGGCGGTTGGACTGTGCGTGTACGCGGGAATGTACGGGCTGCTGCTTTACCGGAGGAGAATTATACGCATGGATATGGAGGATGAGGTCGTATCGTTCCAGTCTATCCTGTTGATGTTGATGCATATGGATCGCATGAATATTCCGGCTATCTTTGAGATGATGGAGAATTTTGCGGTTATCTTTAAGATACCGATTCAAAAATGTATGAATAATTATAATTTCGGGGATACCAAAGCGCTTCAGGAGCTGAAGGAGGAGTGCGGGTTCGAACCGATGAGGCGGCTGGCCGATCAGTTTCTGTTATGTGACAAGATTGGTATCGTGCAGGCATTTGACGAGATCTCGGTGGAGCGGGCAAATTTCAGGGAGCAGCGAAAGCTGGATAATGAGATGAATCTCTCGAAGAAGACAGCCATTGGAAAATTAATTTCATATGTTCCGATGGCGCTTACAATCGGCGGTTATCTGATTATCCCGTTCGTAAGGGAGAGCCTTACGCAGCTCCTTCAGTATGCCGGCGAGATGAATGCGATGTAGGGAGCGTGCGGGTATGGAGAACGCGTTAAAGGGTTTGTTAATGGCGTCGGGGATTATTATTACCTGCGTTATTATAAGCATTGGCTTTTATACGGCCAGGGAAGCAAAGCAGACGGCCTCGCAGACAGCGGTTTATCTCTCGGAATTCAACCGGGAACTGTCTGAGGAGGGGCTGACGAGGTACGACGGAATGGAGGTGGCGGGCAGTGATATTATTAACTTGATTCGAAGGGAGCTGGGAGAGTACGGGCAGGGCGAGAGCTCGTATGTGGCCGTAACGGTGATAACGGGGAACGGTGAGTATACCTACAGGAATACGGAGTACCTGGAGCAGATCCGGGAATATGGGAGCGATCGGTATATTCATCCGACGGCAGTCTTTACCGGAAGCGTTATCAGAGACGGGAACGATGTGATCACCTGCGTCAGTTTCCGGCAGATTACAAGAGAGGGGAACTGATTCTAAGGCTTTGGGGCCGGATCCTGCGAAGGGATGCCGGACAGGAAGGGAGAAATTATGGATAACAGCCTGAAGGGTTTGCTTTTGGCGGCGGGAGTCATTATCACATGTGTGGTGGTAGGATTGGGATTTTATATTTCAAGAGAGGCAAAGAACATCAGCGCAAGCGGAGCATCGCAGATTACCAGTATGAATTCGGAATATCAGGATGTCGCGAAAACCATGTATGACGGGCTTATCATATCGGGAAGAGAGGTTCTTGCGGTTCTTGAGAAGTTCAGGGGTGAGCTCGAGGACGGCACCTTCCTTGTGACCGTACATACGGGCAAGACTCAGGGGAGTGATGCGGGCGGAATTGAATACGGAGGAGACGATGAGAATGATATGGACAGTGCTATTGCGGGAGCGATGGATAAATCGGATGATGCCTATGTGAATCCGAACGCGAAGTTTCTCGGGGAAATTACGTATGATGATAATGATGTCATCAACGGCCTGGTATTCACCCAGCAATAGCGGGAGGGAATATGGAACAGATTGAGGAATTCCTTTATCAGGCATTCTGCGCGGCTGTGTTCTGTCTGGCACTGACCCTGTTCTTCCGGATGGCGGAGAGGTATTCGGAACTGCTGGAGGGGGCGGGAGGACTGTTGGAGGGAGATATCACCCTTCAGTCCGGAACGGATGCCGAATGGGAGGAGACTGTGACAGGGAGCGAGCTGGTGTTGATTCTGCACGATATCCTGCAGGAGGATATCGAGATTGACGGTACTTTCCTTCCTCAGGGAGGAATCTATGATGCGGGCGGGATTGTCAGCGCAGAAGAGCAGTATTCAAAAACAGTAATCTATGAGGAAGGCAGGATTGAACGGATTGTGTACCGCCTGGCAGCCGGTACATAATTATCGGGAATCCGGCATCAAAAGGAGGCGGTCGGTATGGAGAGCTTCAGCAAATGCCTGGCGGTGATTCTTGCCATACTTCTCCTGATTCTGGCTCCCGTGCGGGCGCTGGCTCATATACAGGAGAGCCGGGAATCCGAGTGGTATGAGAACCGGGTGAGGGAGTTTGCGCAGGAAACAAAGCGCTTCGGTTATCTGGATCGTTCAAGATATGAAAGGTTCTGCCGAGATATCGGGAATCTGGGGGCGCTCTGGGAGATTGAGCTGTTTCACGCAAGGGAGAAGGCGGGAATACAGGATGGGGCCGGGATTGCAGAGAGCCCGGAGGGCAGAATGGCGAGGCTGTCCTCGGGGACATCTTCCGGGTCTCATACCCATACTGCGGACTGCTATACTCATACGCATACGGAACTGACCGATGATTCCAGGGGGCGGTATTAT
>CALWGS010000249.1 GCA_944380155.1 uncultured Lachnospiraceae bacterium | reverse complement strand
AGAAGGACGGGGATCCCTCTCAGTTCAAGCTGTACCTTCCGGATGTCGGTATGCTTCATTCTCTCATGCCCCCTATGCTGTGGAAACGGGAAACGGCAAGGAAGGCGCTGATTGAAAATTATGTCATGGATTCCCTGATTAGCAGAGGGTATTCTCCACACTTCTGGGAATCCAGCTCGCTGGCAAAAATTGATTTTCTCATACAAAAAGAAGGCAATACCATTCCCATTGAGGTAAGACCCGGCGAGAATACACGAACCAAAAGCATCGAAGTATATCGGAAGAACCATTCCTTCCCGTATTCCGTTAAAATATCTCAAAGGAATTATGAAACGGGAGCTGATGTCCGGTATATTCCTTATTATGCGGTATTCTGCCTGTGAAGGAATCTCTTTATCTTTACTGATCCGGCTTCTCACGCAGCTTGACCGCGTCCTTGGCTCTGCGGCGGTGTTCCTCGTCCAGAGCCGCGTAATGTCTTCGGGTTGTGTTCACATCCTTATGTCCCAGAACATCCGCAACCAGATAGATATCACCGGTCTCCTTGTAGAGTTCTGTTCCGTAGGTACTTCGAAGCTTATGCGGAGTGATTTTCTTAAGCGTTGTGACTGTTCTGGAATATTTCTTAACCAATACCTCTACGTTCCGCACGCTGATCCGCTGTCTGCGCGAAGACAAAAAAAGAGCGTTCTCACTTCCGGGCAAGGGATGCTCTGCCTGACGGACATTCAAATAGGAGAGGAGCGCTTCCCTTACTTCCCCGCCAAAGTAAACCAGGGATTCCGATCCGCCCTTCCTTACAATCCGGATCCTGTCATTCTGAAAGTCCAGATCGGTAATGTCCAGACCCACACATTCGGATACACGGATACCGGTTCCAAGCATCAGCGTCACAATCGCAAGATCCCGCTCCTTAACCTTCTCATGGCGCGCCTGCTGGGTCTGTGTCAGCCGTTCACCGCTTTCTACAACATCCAGGAGTTCGGCCACCTCATTGACTTCCAGCCGTACAATATTTTTCTCGTGCAGCTTCGGCGTATCAATTTTAAGCAGAGGATTGTTGGTAATCATATCATGCTTCGCTAAATAGTGATAAAAGGTTCTTACACTTGATAATTTGCGCTTCAGGCCGCGTTCGCCGTTCGTAACTTTTTTCCCGTCTCTGATATAGAGTCTCAGATGTTCCATATATTCCTCAATATCAGTTGCAGCCAGAGAATTCATCACATCAAGGGGAATATCACGCAGAGGTTTGTCCTTCAGCTGTGGATTGGCCTCCTTTAAAAATTCAAAAAATGTTTTTAAATCTGTCGCATACGCAATTCGTGTCCTTGATGTGGTCGTCGGTTCAATTCCACGGAAAAACGTCTTTACATACGGCGGAAGCTCCGCCAGAATCCTGCGCAGCTTTTCTTGATTCTCAATGTCTTTTAACTCACGATATGTCAGATTACTCATGGATGCCTCCCTTTATCGTTTTTATAACTTTACATAATTAAATTACGTAAAGTTATATGCAAAAATCCGTTTGATCGCAAAATGGATCCATCAAAATATGCCGGGATAGCAGTGTCTACAATATTGCGCTAAACGCAGGTTTAGCGCAATTTACTAGCCAGAAGTAATTATAACAATCAATTATTGGTTGTTATAGCTCGAATTACAAGAATTATAAACGATAATTCGTATCCCTGTTGTAATTGCGCTGCTACCTTTTTACTAGTGTAGCATATTTTAAGCGGTTTGTCATGCGGTTTGCAATCCCGGTTCCGTTCAGAAGGATTCCTTTCAAGAGGGATACCGTTTGTTGATATCCTTGACATGATTTCGAATGACCTGTTTTTTCACATTCGTATAGTTCGACAGAATCTCTGCAATTTGTCTGATCTGTTCGCTGCTGTAACAGGCACGTCTCTGCATCAATTCGCGGCATAATTGCTCCACATCCTGATAATGTACCAGGTGGGCCCTGCTTTTTCGGATCCTGACGCGTTCAATATTACAATGATTTCCAAATACAATAATAGAATGATAACGATGTCCCAATGCAGCAACAGGATCAGAATTTGAACGATCGACAGCGCGGTATAAGATTCTTCTCAGCGCCCGGATGTGGCCTGCGTTCTGCATGATTGGATTATAGAAGGGACGCTTCCCTGAGCGGGTTACCTGAATCCATCGCTTTTTTCTTTCCCTGCCTTTGATATATCCGGAATAATTCTTGCTCTCAAAAACGTAGATTCCTGTCCGATGTATCATCACCAAATCAATCTCCGTTGTCCGGCCGTCTTCTCCTGTCGGAAGATACAAATGACGAAGAAGCTTCTTAGATCCCGGTATAGCGGATAAACTGTTATACAAACGGGTTTCCCCAAGATCTCCGATCCGGACAAGCTGTTCGTGTTGTTTGGCACTTTTCTTTCGGCAGGCAGTCTGTATAATGCCCCGCAGAGCTATTATAATAAGAAACGCAATCAGGATTCCTGCCAGAATTCCTATCTGATCCATTCCTCTTCCCTCCCATCCCGAAACATAAAACAAATCCCGCAGCTCTCATCGTCTGACAAAAGCCGCGGGATACTCCTAATCTTCCTGCAGGACCTCTAATAATCTCTCCACGCCATCCTCTGTCGCACTGTTATAGAAGAACGCGTAACGGAAGAAAATAAATCCGTCCACTTCGCCGGTCTCCCTTGCGTACAGCACCTGATTGCGGAGAACATCATCATCTTCATACCAGTCGGCCTCTTCCGTTCTCATTCCTGCCTTGTATGTCGCAATTCCGACATACACCTTCACGGCAGAATTCTCACGGTAAGACAGCCAGCGATCCAGTGTCTCATCAAACGGATAGCGGCTGTGGCTGAAGGACCAGTAAATCTGCGGGCAGATATAATCGATATAGCCGGGCTCGGACATCCAGGTCTCAAAATCAACATAATATCTGGTATCCTCCATCAGGTAATCCAGGAATCCTCCCGGACTGATTCCGAATACCACTTCAGAACTGATGTCCTTGATTGCGGAGTAAACATTCCGAACCAGCGTATTGATATTCTCCCTGCGCCAATTCACAATATCCATCGCCTCTTCTCCGGCTTCGGCCCGGTACAGCTCATATTCCTCGCTGTCAAATATGGTTGCGTATCTGCTTCCGAGGGACGGATAGAAGTAATCATCGAAATGGATTCCGTCAACATCATACTTCTCTACAATCTCACGAATCCCGTTGATAATCAGCTCCTGAACCTCCTTGCGGGCAGGATTATAATATAATTTGCCGTCATAAGCCAATACATTCCGATCGTTTGAGACATCATCATCTTCCATCCATACTCGGGCGGGATTATCCTCAGACAGCGTGATATAATCGGTTGTATTATTCGTAATACGGTAGGGATTCAGCCATGCATGAATCTCAAGTCCTCTCTCATGTGCTGCCTCCGTCATATATGCGAGCGGATCGAAGCCCGGATCGCGTCCCTGCTGTCCGGATGCATATACGGACCACGGGAAATAAGCGGAGTCATACATTGCATCGCCAAACGGCCTGACCTGAACGACCACGGCATTCATATTCAAATCCACGATATTATCGAACATCTCGTCGATATAGTTCCGAAATTCCGCTTCCGTATATCCGTTCTTGTCGAATTCCAGATATGATATCCAGACGGCACGGAATTCTTCCGCTTCTGCCGTAATCTGCTTCACGATGCTGTTGCCCGCGCGATCCACGGCTCTTACGCTGTATACTCCGCCAATCTCAGCCTCAAAGGAATCTTCTCCGGTCATATCAATACCCTCACTGTACCAGATATCCAGATCCGGATCCGAATAATCTCCCTTCAGGTAACGCAGATCCGCAACCTCCCTGTCATCCGAGGCAATCACGGACACTACCGCAATCTCATCCACCGTCCTGGAACTCAGCTCCAGCCCCGGAGTCTGATTATCGATATTCGTTATATTGCAGACTGCAATACTGCCGTTCCCCGCGTTGTCCTTTACATAGAACGTATAGCTTCCATTTTCATGGACATTAAGTGAGGACTTGCCGTAAATATTGCGCTTCAGCGGCTCACCGCCGCCGTTCTCGAAATATTCCCGATCCATGCCTCCGAATGCCCAGCGGACTTCGGCAACACCGGAATCATCCGATGTCTCAATCATGATTGGCACCATGGTCAGCGGCAGCCTGGAGAGCGGCCCCGCGCTGATGCTGGGCGGCTGGGTATCGGCCGCGGCCGCAGAGGCCGGAGTCATATTCAGGTATGCTCCCAGTACCAGGAGAATGGCACAGAATATCGGATAACCTATGTACTTATTAAACTGTTCCAGCATGTTTCGATTCCTTGCTCGTCTTGTTATCTTCCGGTAGGATATTCTTCAAATATCTGTTCCACTGTCTCGTATATTGTTCTGGCTGTTATCTGCTGCGTTGTGCTGTTCGTCATAATTTGAAGATCGCCCGAGTTCGTCATGAAGGCCAGCTCAATCAGAACAGCGGGAACCGAATTCAGGTGAATTACGTCAAATTTGGCAGTCGGAATTCCGCGGTTCCTTGTCCCAAGTGCATCCGAAAGATTATTTACCAGCATGGTCGCGATATCCTGGCTTCGGATTCCCATATGGTTATAACTGTTATTCGATGACGAATAGTAGACGCTGGTTCCCGCCGCGCTGGAGCTGTCTGCCGCATTCATGTGAAGGCTGACGAAGAAATCCGCGTGTACCTTCTCAGCGAATGCCGCCCTGTCATCCAGCGATACCGTTGAATCGTCAATCCTCGTGTAATACGCCTTAATATCGGACTGCTCAAAATATTCATGCGCCAGTGTATACAGCATCTTGTAATTCAGATCCTTCTCCTGATAGCCGGAATGAATCGCTCCCGGCTGGCTGCCGCCATGTCCCGGATCCAAGACCACAATCTTGTCGTAAATCAGATCAGGATCCTTCACCTCAAGCTCCAGAACCTGGCCGCTCAGCTGATACCGGTATCCCTGAATCTCTTCTGTCTCAATCCAGATCTCCGTATATCCGTCCGCATAGGATATCGAAATATCGCTGACCTTGTCTGCTCCGTTCCGGATAGATGACTCTGTGATCGAATCCGTGTAATCCCCGGAGATCCTGATGACAAATCTGCTCTCAAGGTACCTGTCTTCATCCGATATCATAGCTTCCGTAATCCCGGCGGGAAGGGGAATGCGTATATTATCCTCTACAATTCCAGCATCCGCGCTCGGCATATATACGTAGATTGAAGTCCCGTCATACCGGAGTGAATAAGTGGAATCTTCCTTCTTGCCAATCTCGATTCTGGTCTGGTTCTCCATTGGCTCTGTAATATTAATATAAGATATAATATCGAACTCTCCGCTCGATGCAGTATAGTACTTGTGTCCCATACCGTTCACTGTATACGGAAGAAGAATTACCAGTTCCGTCTCGGTCTCCGTCACGACAGCGTCAAGTTCCTGCATACCCGTGAGTTTCACATAATCCCCTTCCGACGTCCTTCCCGCAACCACGCCTTCGAGGTAATTGGATGTAATGGTCACAATCAAGGAAAGTCTGTCAGTGGAAAGACTCATACTATAGGTAACATTCGGAACATTCAGCTCGATGGCAGCCCGTGTAGAAACCGTACCGTCTTCGTGCTGTTCATAGGAGGTACGAATGCCGTTCACCAAAAGTCCGTCCAGATAATAGGTACGCTCTGCGGCAATGGAATTCGCCGCGGTAATCAGAAGCGTATCTTCATCCGTCTTCTCCGCGCTGACATGATCCACCGGCATACTGAATACGAAGGTGTATTTCTCATATGTAGTATTCATTGCGTAGTCCTTGTAGACATTCATAAGACTTCCGGTATAGCCGCTCTCTGCATCCGGTATCTCATATTCCGCATCCTCCCGCAGTCTGTCAATTGCATACCGAGCCGCTTCATCCGGCTCCCAGGATAACAGCGTATTCTCAACCACGGGATATCCGTTCTCATCTGTATTCGAGTCCATACCCGGTACCGGCGTTACGGTCGGAGTCGGGGTAATACCCGGAGTTGGTGTCGGACTTGGTGTCGGTGTCGGAGTAACGCCGGGGGTCGGTGTCGGACTTGGTGTGGGCGTGATACCCGGAGTCGGAGAAGGTGTCGGCGACACTACGGAATTCGGCTCCTCTTCATCGGGATCGAAATTCCCCTCTCCCTCATCGTCTGCTTCATGCAGACCATCATCCGGTTCTTCCTGCGGTTCGTCCGAATCACCTGTATCGTCTGTTCCCGCGGATCCCGGCTCTTCTTCCGGTAAGGGAGTCGGAGAAGGCGTCGGCATGGGAGTCGGGGTTGGCGTAATATCCGCCTCTACCACGTTCCCGACGACACCGGTCTGATCCGTTGTCTCGATAATTGACTGGCGGTTCGCGTTATCCCAGGTATACTCATAGCCAAGAGCCCTGGACGCGGACGCACCCGGTACCAAAATATAGGAAGTATTATTCTCGAGATTCGTAACTGACATCGGCGCATGCTCCAGCACAATGGCCGTGCCGTTCAGATCCGCGATCGTCTCGCCAAGCCTCATGGTCAGAACCAGATCTCCTTTCTCCAGTACAACCGTCTTGGTCTCCCTATCGTATGTATAATCTACGCCCATTGCTTCGGAAAACACACGCTTTGCGCGAAGCATGGTTGTGTTCTCGAGAATAATTCCCGGCATCTTGCCCAGAGAAACCATCTCGCCGTCCACTAAAACCTGAGTCGTCGCCTTGGCATAAGGCTGCTTCTCTCCGTCATAAAAGAGCTCAAGGGGCTTAATAATCGCAACCGTAGACTGCGAACTGTACCAGGTATAGGACAGTCCGAACTGCTCTGCGACAAATCTTGACGGAACCAGAATCTTCGTCTTATCCTCTTCCTTGAACTTAATCTTAAGCGGTTCCGTTCCCATCAAAACTTCCTCGCCGTTCACCAGCGCCGTCCGGCTTCCGATGGTAAGAACAATCTGCTTGTCAGAACTCTCTATCGTAACGGTACCCGCCTCTTTGTCATAAGTACAATCATAGCCGAGCGCCGTCTTAAAGACATCATAATAGGAAACCAGAGCATACCCATCCTGAAGAATCCCCGGTGTTCTATCCATATCAATATCATATCCGTTCAGTGTAACCTTGATCTGCTGATCTGTATAACTGATATCCTCTTCGCTTCTGTAGTCATACAGCTCCAATGCCGCGGCGCTGGCAGCTGCCGGCGCTGACATGGAAATGATCAAAGCCATTACCGCAATCCATGTAATCCATCTTCCTGCTCCTGACATTAATCCCTCCTTTTTCCTTCGTTGCTCATTCCTCCTGCTTACCTGATTTTGCATTGTTCCTTATCACCTCTTAACTGTCGTATTCAGGGATAGTCTGCCTGTTATGGCTTATATTCCCTACACCATGCTGCACCTATACAATAATCAGGAAAAGTGTTATAAATGTGTCAGCCAGAGGGCAAAATGCAGGCACTGATAGATTCTGACCCGGTGTTGACGGCTCTTAAATATATGATATAATGAAGGATGCCGGAAGACGGGATCGGATGTCTCACCGGTACAATATCGGATTGGAGCAATACAAGATGAAATTACAGCAGCTATTAAGCTACACCCGTAAAGCTATTGACGAATACCAGATGATTCAGGAAGGAGACCGTATCGCTGTCGGAATCTCCGGAGGCAAAGATAGTCTGACTCTGCTATACGCCATGGCAGGACTGAAGCGGTTCTATCCCAAACACTTTTCCCTTACGGCAATTACCGTGGACCTGGGCTTCGGTGAAATGGAAACCGGTGAAATCCGGGCGCTCTGCGACAGGCTTGAGGTTCCGTATACCGTTGTCCCTACTCAGATATCCGACATCATCTTCAAGGAACGCGGCGAGAAAAATCCCTGCTCTCTGTGCGCCAAGATGAGAAAGGGAGCCTTCAATGAAAAAGCAAAGGAACTTGGATGCAATAAATCAGCCTATGCGCATCACAAGGATGATGTCATCGAAACTCTTCTGCTTTCCCTGATCTATGAAGGAAGATTCCACACTTTCTCTCCCGTTACGTATCTCGATCGAATGGATATCACTCTGATTCGCCCTCTGATCTATGTGGATGAGTGTGATGTCCGCGGCTTCATGAAGCAATATCTTCTCCCGGTGCAGAAGAACAAGTGCCCGGTTGACGGCTATACCAGAAGAGAATATGCAAAGAATCTGTTAAAGCAGCTTAACGAAGAGAATCCCGGAGTCAGGGAACGCCTGTTTCATGCGATTCTTGAGAGCGGCCTCCCTGCCTGGACGGCACGTACTTCTGCAATCCGTTGACAAATCGGTTCGTCCCCGGGACGGGTACCCGTTCTGCGGGCGGACCTGCCCTGCGGGACGAAACGGCTGTCTGCTCACAGATCAACTTCCGTTTCTACACCGGACATTCCTCTGAGTCCGACACGTTCCTGGAACCTCATGAATCAGTCCTCCGGCTCTCCCGTATAATATGGAACTACCAGATATCTGCCTTCATGAATCATATCGGAATCCAAACCGTTGCAAGCCTTGATAACCGAAATATAATCGGACAGGCTCTTGAATTCAGGTGTATAGAACTCTTCTGCAATTGACCATAAAGAATCCCCCTGCTCAATATATACGGAAGCAATCAGACGCTTCCTCTCAGACGGATGCTCTGCCGTTACGGAAACGGCCATGAATACAATGGAAAACAACAGCAGAATCATAAGAATAATTACAAAGATGACCACTCTTCTGTCCATCATACGATCCAGCATCCGTAATACTCTGCTTCTTCCTGACCTCATTCCGTTCCTTCCGGCTGTCCCCTGTTCTTCTCTTTTGTATGCCTGATCCATAATACCTTCCCTCCTGACTGTAACTTCGAACGAATATTCCGAACAAACTATCGGAACATTTGTTTTCTTCATTATATAAAACATGCGTTCGATTGTCAAGGGGGTTTTCGCAAATATTCTTGTCTGTTTTATAAAACGAACCCGGATTTACGAACATTAGTTTTGCATTTTTCTTTATCATGTGGTATAATGTAGGAAACAGATTAACCGAGAATGGAGGAATTACATGAGCTACGGAAAAATCAGCAGCAAGCAAAGAGAAATCTTAGAATACCTGAAAGCGCAGATCATCAGCAAAGGCTATCCGCCGGCTGTTCGTGAGATATGTGAAGCCGTTCACTTAAAATCAACCTCGTCCGTACATTCCCATTTGGAGACGCTTGAGAAGAATGGATATATCCGGAGGGACCCGTCCAAGCCCCGGGCGATTGAGATTATTGACGATAATTTTAATCTTGCAAGACGTGAGATGGTGAATGTTCCAATTGTAGGGACAGTAACCGCAGGGCAGCCGATTCTTGCCGTCGAGAACATTGAAGGGTATTTTCCGATCCCGGTGGAACTGATGCCGAACGAAGAGACCTTTATGCTTGCGGTAAAGGGAGAGAGCATGGTAAATGCCGGAATCTTTGACGGAGATAAGATTCTCGTCCAGAAGCAGTCCACGGCGGATAACGGAGATTATGTCGTTGCGCTGATTGATGATTCTGTTACCGTTAAGACATTTTATAAAGAGGACGGATATTACAGACTTCAGCCCGAGAACGAGACCATGGATCCGATTATTGTCGCGAACGTGGAGATTTTAGGCAAGGTAATCGGATTATTCCGCATGTTCTGAACGATGCTTTTGCGGCGTGGCAGAATGACAACAGGAAGCGTTCCCGCAGATGATGAAAGATTTGGAAACGCTTCCTG